>JBIKLM010000274.1:0-5938 GCA_044359835.1 Planctomycetota bacterium | reverse complement strand
TGCCTGTGGGCCGCCATCCGGCGGCCGCAGAGGCTGGGATCGTCGCTGCGCGCCGATTTTTTCCCAGCCTCTGACAGGCTGAGAGAAAATATCGACTCGGGCTGCGCCCGAGCCGCAAGACCAGCCTGTCCGCATGCCGTTGGGCCGCCATCCGGCGGCCGCAGAGGCCGGGATCGTCGCTGCGCGCCGATTTTTTCCCAGCCTCTGACAGGCTGAGAGGTAAAATCGACTCCGGCTGCGCCGGAGCCGCAAGACCAGCCCGTCAGCATGCCGTTGGGCCGCCGTCCGGCGGCCGCAGAGGCCGGGATCGTCGCTGGCGCTCGGTGCCGGTCAGAGCTGCACGAAGTAGGCGTCGCTGGTGCTGGCGATGCCGAAGGTGGCGTTCGGGTCGAGCACGATCCACTGGGAGTAGATCGGTGGGGCGCCGGCCAGGGCCGGGTTGATCAGGGGCACGTTCAGCTGGGCTTCGCCCTTCGGGTTGGTGGGCAGGGTGCCGAGCTGGCCGGTGATCGGGACGTTGGCGAAGGCGCCGGTGGGGAACAGGCCGGGCAGGAGCAGGCCCAGGTCGAGGGGCGGGAATTGCAGGGCGCCGACGAACAGCAGGGCGCTCGTGTTGGCGCGCGCGCCGTAGAGGGCGAAGGCAAAGTTGGTCGAGCCGGCTGCGGCGGTGCCGCGATAGCCGGCGCGCGGGGCGATCGCGAATTGCCCCGGGGTGTTGAAGCCGAGCCGGCCGCCGTTGCTGGATTCGACCAGGTAATCGGCGTAGACCGGGAAGTGGTCGGAAGCGCTTGCCGAGGCGCCGGAGGCCAGGGGCCCGGCGCCGAACTTGCGCAGGTATTGGCCGGCGGGGGCTGCATCCAGGCCGTCGTCGAGGGTCGAGCGATAGACCTCGTCGCCGAAGCCCAGCACGCGGCCGCCCATGAATTGTTCGGTGAACAGGTAGTCGAGCCGCGAGCCGCTGGAGAAGGTGGCCGCGTTGGTGGTCGAATCCTCGGCCGTGGCGGCGGCGAAGGCCAGGCTGCGCACGCAGCCCAGGGTGCTCTGCAGGCGCGCGAAGGGGTCGTAGAGCAGCGGGAAGGCGATGTCCGGGCCGATGCTGAAGGAGGGCGGCAGGCTGCCGTCGCTCTTCCAGGCGTTGTACTGGGCCAGGCTGAAGGATTTCGGCGTGTAGCCGCCGACCTGCTCGTTGAGGTCGCCGCCCACGAAAACCAAGCCGCCCGGGTTCTGCTGGCAATAACGGCCGATGGCCTGGATCAGGCGCTGGGTCTCGACCGCGCGGCGGAACTGGTTGACGTCGCCGCTCTGGGCCTTGAAATGCACCGTAAAGCAGCCGACCGGCATGCCCACGTCGGGCACGTTGAGGCGCACCTCGAGGATGTCGCGGCCGATGTCGTTGGCGGCCCCGCTGCCGGACAGCGAGACCGCGTCGTGGGAGATGATCGTGGCGATCTGGAACTTCGACAGGATCGCGACGCGCAAGCCCCCGCTCAGGGTGCCGCTGACCTGGGACACGGCCCGGAACGGATAGCCGGTCAGGTTGGCGAGCTGATTGACGTCCGCTTGGGCCTGGGCCTGGCTCTGGGTCGGCCCGTTCACGTCGCCGACCTCCTGGATCATCAGCACGTCGGCGTCCATGCGCTGGACGATCGCAACCAGGTCGGTGAAGGCCTGGGAGCCGACGTTGAGGGCCAACACGTTGTAGGTCGCGACCCGCAGGCCCTCGCCCGCGCTGGCCGGGTTGGTCGAGGCGCACAGGGCCAGCAGGCCACCAAGGATCGATCTGGACAGCGCTTTGGGGAGCATGGGCAGCGGGTGGGGGGCTCGGGAGGATACCCCTCGCGGACGGGCTCGGCGGCTCCCCGGGTTCCGTGGGAGCCCCTAGACTGCCCGGAGTCCTCCCCCGGCGCCCCTGGGGCGCCTCTTCGGACCGCCGCTGCCCCCGATGCTGAGCTCCCTGCTGCTGGCCGCCCTGGCGCCCCAGACGACCCCGCCGATCCACACCACCTACTGCTGGCACCTGCACCAGCCGATCTACTGGCCCGACCAGCGCCGCGACGGGGGCGACGACGAGTACGAAACGGCCTGGGAGTCGCTGCAGCAGAAGTTCCTGGGCCAGCCCCATCCGACCGACAATCTGGCGGAGATCTTCGGCAAGGACGATCGCGTGGCCGCTTACCAATGGCGCCTGCGCGATTCCCTGCAAACCCTGCTCGGTTACCCCGATGCGGGTGCCCACATCCAGTACTCCGGCGCCCTGACCGAAAACATCGCTGGGCTGGGCGCGGCCGGCCAGCTCGGCTATTCGAACTCCTGGAACGGGCCGCTCAACCAGGCCAAGGGCTGGACCACCTCGGGCGGCACGCCGCGGGCGGCCCTGCTCAACTTCGCCCACCACCACGCGCTCCTGCCGCTGCAGAGCCGCCGCACCCAGTGGCTGCAGATCCGCCTGCAGCAGGAGCGCATGGCGCAGGTGTGGGGCCTGCCCGTGGGCAGCGTCAAGGGCTTTTTCCCGCCAGAAACGGCCTTCAGCGAACGCTTGATCCCGGTGCTGAGCGAACTCGGCATCCAGTGGAGCTTCGTCTCCAACGAGCACCTCTCGCGCGCTTGCCCCGACTTCCCGGTCGTGTTCGGCTCGGGCGGCACCCTGACCGATCCGCCCAACCGCGCCGACCAGGTGAACCCGCCCGGCGGCAATTATTGGAAGAAATTCATCGATCGCGGCTGCAGCCCGACCAACGCGGTGCCCTTCGCTTACCTGCCGCACCGCGCCCAGCACGTCGATCCGGCGACCGGGGCGGTCGCTTCGATCGTGGTCGTGCCCACCGACCAGGCGCTCTCCTGGGACGACGGCTACAGCGCCATGGCGGCCTCGGCCATCGACCCCTTCGCCGCCTGGAACCAGGGCCCGCGGCCGCTGCTGGTGGCCCTGGCCCACGACGGCGACAACGCCTGGGGCGGGGGCTACAGCTACTACATGCAGGCCGTGCCGGGTTTCGTGCAGAGCGCCGTGGCCAAGGGCTATTCGCCTTCGACCGTCGATCGCTACCTGCAGAAGTACCCCACGCCGCCGGGCGATCTGGTGCACGTCGAGGACGGGGCCTGGGTCAACGCCGACGGCGACTTCGGCTCGCCCCAGTTCACCAACTGGCTCTGGCCGCTGCTCGACGCCCAGGGGCAGGTCGACCCGGTCGGCGGCTGGCACTACAAGGCCCGCGAGTACGCGATCTTCACGGCGGCCGAGAACCGGCTGCGCACCGCCGAAGACCGGAGCGGCGGGCCGGCGACCACGCGCATCGACCATGTGCTCGACCCACGCGCCGGCACCTCACCGGTCGAGCGCGGCTGGCACTATTACCTGGCTTCGATGGACTCGGGCAACGTCTACTACGGCAATCCCGGCGACATGGAGGTCAAGGGCACGGTCGGTTGCAACGAGGCGCTCGAAGCGGTGGCGCCCCTGCTGGCCGCAGTGAGCGCTTCCAACGACGCCACCACGCCGACCGTGTTCGTGCCGCAGCGCTGGCCCTACAACCCGGGGGCCAAGAATTTCGGCGCCCCGTACAACTACCAGCAAATCACCGCCGGCCCGAATTTCGTCGTTTGGACGTTCGCCTACGACGTCACCGGAATCCAAGCCGCGACCCTGCGCTTCCGACGCGACCTGGACGGCCAGAATCCCCTGGCCAGCCACGAGAACGAGCTCTACGCCGGGGGCCCGGGCGTCGAGGCCTGGAGCAGCCAGCCCATGGCGCTGCGCGATTTCCCCGCGGGCAACGTGTACGGCTGGAGCGGCCTCGAGAGCTACGCCTTCGAGCAGCCCACGGCGATCGCCAAGCACCTCTCGGCGACCCTCACGCCGCAGCCGAACACCCTGCTCGACTACTACGTCGAGGTCGTCGACGGCGCCGGCAACATCGCGCGCAGCGACATCCAACACGTCTGGATCGGGGAGGGTCAGGGCAGCGGCTCCGGCTCCGGTTGCGGCGTCAGCGCGCTGCCGAACCCGGCCCAGCAGGGCCAGCCCTTGACGATCCGCTACGGCGCCGCCTGCGGCCCCCTGGCGGGTCAAGCGCAGGTCTATTTGCACCTCGGCTTCGACGGCTGGAAGCCGGGCACGGTCCAGCATGTGCCCATGACGCTCGCGGCCGGCCTGTGGAGCTACAGCTTGAACGTGCCCGCGGGTGCGCATCAGGTCGATTGCGCCTTCAACAACAACGCCACGGGCCAGGGCGGCCTGTGGGACAACAACGGCGGCCAGGATTGGCACATCCCGGTGGTGGCGCCGCCGCCGCCGGCCAAGGCGCTGCTGGCCACGCCGGGCAGCGTTTCGCTGACCCTCTTCGACGGCGCGGAGGCCAGCGTGCCCGTGGCTCTCTCTGGCCAGCCCCTGAGCCCCGGCGGGGCGCTGCCCAAGGCCTGGGCCGGGCTGGTCGTGGAAGCGGACGCCGATCCCCGCGGCCAGCCCGCGGCGCTGGCGGCGCTGCTCTCCGGCGGCGCCTTCGCCGCGCCGGGCGCTCCCCTGGCCGGCGGTTTCGCCAAACCGGTGACGGGGTTGCCCTGGGCCTATCTGACCCAGCCCGCTGGGGTGCTCCAGGTCGGCGCCGGCGGCAGCAGCGGCAGCGCGGAGCTGCGCTTCGACGCCGCGAGCCTGCCCTTCGGCCAGAGCCAGGCGCGCTTGGTTTTGGCCAGCGACCTCCTGGGCTCGCCGACCTCCGTGGAGCTCGTGCTGAGCCACTGGCCCAGCGCGCCGGCGGCCACCGGCGTCGTGCCCGCCCAGCCCAAGGCCGGCCGCAGCGTGCGCATCTGGTACCTGGGCGCGGGCACCAGCCTGGCAGGCAAGCCGCAGGTCTTCGTGCACCGCGGTTTCGACCAATGGAAGCCGAGCACGATCCAAACCCTGCCGATGACCCGCACCTTGCCGAACGTGTGGTACTTCGAGCAGCTCTTGCCGGCCGGCACCTTCGAGCTCGATTTCGTGTTCACCGACGGCGCCGGCACCTGGAACAACAACAACGGCCAGGACTGGAAGATCCCGGTCTTGCCCTGAAGCCGGGGGCGCGCCGCGGGTTAGCCTGTCCGCATGGCCGCCGCCGCGGATGTGTTGCTCTTCGGTGCGACCGGTTTCACCGGGCGGCGGGTCGCGCGCCGGCTGGCCCAGCGCGCGCCCGCCGAGCTCGAGCTGGTCTGGTGCGGGCGCGATCGGGAGCGGCTCGAGCAGCTGGCCGGTGAGCTCGGCCGCGGGCGCATCGCCGTGGCCGATGCGGCCGATGCGGTCGGCCTGCGGCGCGCCGTCGATGGGGCGCGCGTGGTGCTCAGCACCGCCGGCCCCTTCGCGCGCCTCGGCGATGGGCTGGTCGACGCCTGCGCCGAAGCGGGGCGACACTACGCCGACATCACCGGCGAGGTCGCCTGGGTGCGGCGCCTGATCGAGCGCCACCACGGGGCCGCGCGCGCGCGCGGCACCTTCCTCGTGCCCTGCTGCGGTTTCGATTCGGTGCCGGCGGATCTGGGCGTGCTGGCCCTGGTCGAAGAAGCCCGCCGCCGGGGCTTCGGCGATCTGGCCTCGATCTGGGGCGTGTATCGGCTGCGCGGCGGCCTCAACGGCGGTTCCTGGGCGACCCTGATCGAGCTGGCGCGCGCGGAGGATCGCCGGCTCCTGGCCGATCCGTACCTGCTGGTGCCCGGCTACGAGCCCAGCGCCGCGGAGCTGCGCCTGCAGGCCGATCCCGCGGGCCCCGAACGGGAGCCCGGCAGCGGCGCGACGCTGATGCCGTTTTTCATGGGGCCGATCAACCGCCGCGTGGTGATGCGTAGCGACGCGCTGCTGGGCTATGGCGCCGCGCTGTGCTATCGCGAGTACCAGGCCCTCGAGGGCGCCCATCCCCTGGCGGCCCAACTGGCCAGCGGCGCGCTGCGCTGGCTCTCCCGGGGCCTCTCG
>JBIKLM010000272.1:0-5950 GCA_044359835.1 Planctomycetota bacterium | reverse complement strand
GGCAGCGACGGCCCGGACGATCCGCCGGCCCGGCCGAAACAGCCCGCGCAGAGCCCGCGGCTCGAGAGCCGCGCCGGGGTGATCCACTTCAAGGGCCTCAAGCTCTCGGCCTTCCAGCTCTCCGCCGTGCGCGCCGTCGAAGCCGGCAAGAACGTGCTGGTCAGCGCCCCGACCGGTGCGGGCAAGACCCTGGTCGCCGAGTTCGCCATCGCCGACGCCGTGGCGCGCGGCCGGCGCTGCATCTACACCGCGCCGATCAAGGCCCTCTCGAACCAGAAGTACCGCGACTTCCGCGACGATCCGGCCATCGACGTGGGCCTGATGACCGGCGACGTGACGATCCATCCGCGCGCGCAGGTGCTGATCATGACCACCGAGATCCTGCGCAACTCGATCTTCGAGGACCCGCGCAACCTCTCCGACGTGGAGTACGTGATCTTCGACGAGGTCCACTACATGGACGACGCGGAGCGCGGCACGGTCTGGGAGGAGAGCCTGATCTTCGCGCCGCCCAAGATCCGCTTCATCTGCCTGTCGGCCACCGTGGCCAATCTGGACGAGCTCGGTCGCTGGCTCGGGGAGATCCGCGAGCAGCCGCTCGAGATCGTGCGTTCGGACCGCCGCCCGGTGCCGCTCGAATTCGAGTTCTTTTGCGGCGGCGCAGGGCGTTTCCCGGCGCGCAAGCTGGCCGACGTGCAGCGCAAGACGCCGCGCGAACCGAGCCGCGGCCGGCGCGGCCCCGGCGGGCGCCCGCCGCGCGAGGACGGCAGCGATTTCCGGCTGCTGCTGGACGACCTGGTGGCGGCGGACCTGCTGCCGGCCCTGGTGTTCTCGTTCAGCCGCAAGGACTGCGAGCGCCTGGCCCTGCAGAACCAGCGCCGGCAGCTGCTCGATGCGGACGAGCAGCTGCGCATGCAGGCCGCCCAGCGCGAGCTGCTGGAGGCCTTCCAGCTGGATCCCGGCGAGCTGACGGGAGAGGTCTTCCGCCTGGCGGCGCGCGGCCTCGGCTACCACCACGCGGGCATGCTGCCGGTGCACAAGGAGGTCATCGAGCGCCTGTTCACCAGCGGTCTGATCAAGCTCTTGTTCACCACCGAGACCTTCGCCGTGGGCATCAACATGCCCGCGCGCACGGCGGCCTTCTTCGGACTCAAGAAGTTCGACGGTCAGACCTTCGATTACCTGCGCACCCGAGATTTCATGCAGATGGCCGGGCGCGCCGGGCGCCAGGGCATCGACGCCGAAGGGCTGGTGGTCGTGCGGCTCGAGAACCGCGACCTGTTCGATGCGCCGCTCGAGCGCCTGCTCTCGGGCAAGCCCGAGCCCGTGCAGAGCCGCTTCCGGCTCTCCTACTCCTCGATCCTGCACCTGCTCGAACGCCTGGGCCGCGAGCGCCTGCACGAGGCCTGGGAGAAGTCCTTCAACCAATTCCAGCACCGCGGACACAACAAGAAGGCCCGCGAGAAGAACCGCCTCGAGCAGCGCCGCTTGCTCGAGGCCCATCTGCAGCTGCTCGCCAGCCTGGGCTACATCGAGGCGGACGACAGCCTGACCGCCAAGGGCAAGATCGCGCGCTTGCTCTACGGCTACGAGCTGCAGATCACCGAGCTGATCTTCAGCGGCGCCCTGGAGCGCCTGCCCGCCGAGGCCCTGGGCATGATCTTCGTCGCGCTGGTGCACGAGACCCGCCGGCGCTTCGGGGAGAGCTATGTGCCGCCCAAGCTCTACGGGCCGGAGCGGCGCGAGCTCGACCGCGTGGTCGGCCGCCTGAGCGCCGAAGAAGCGCGCCATCGCATCCCCAACCCGCTCAAGACCTTCGATTGGAGCCTGACCCCGGCGGTGCTGGCCTGGATGGGCGGCGCGCCGCTCGAGCAGCTGGGCGAGCTCAGCGACGCCACCCCCGGGGACCTGGTGCGCAACTTCCGCATGGCCGTGCAGCTGATGCGCCTCACCCGCCGCTCCCTGGACCCGGCCTACGACCTGGTCGAGCGCCTCGACGAGGCCGTGCTGGCCATGAACCGCGACGAGGTCGACGCCCGCCGCCAGCTCGAGCTGGGCTGACGGGCTCGGCCGCGATCGCCCGGGGCTGCGCGCCAGCCGCCGAGCCCGCCGGTCCGCAGATCCTGGGGCCGGCATCCGGCGAGCGCCGGGGCCGGGATCGGCGCCAGCGGGTTCGAGGCCGGGGGCCTTTCGGACCGGCCAACCCGGCAGCCGCCCGGGCTCTGCCCGAGCCGTCGGATCCGCCGGCGTGCGGGGCCTCGGGTTCCGCCGGCAGACGCGCCCTGGCGCCGGGACCTGGCGGGCCGATGCGGGGCGATGCTGGCCGATGCTGGGCACCTCCGGGTGCGCGCAGGCCGGGCTGCGCACGCGCCGGGGCCCCTCGGGCGGAGCGGAGCCGCCTGCCAAGCCCCGAAGTCGGGCCCTGCGCGGACCGGATTTCGAGACGCAACGGTTGCCAACCGCGGGATGGTCGATACAGTGGCCGAAATAGCTCCCGAGGGGCCAAGTCCCCGCGGCGGCTATCCCCGCAGCGCGCCTTGGCCGCCTCCCCCCCGGCGGCCAGATCCAGCCGCGCTGCGGACGCGCCTCTTCTTCTTCCCTCGGTTCCCCTGGTCGCCGCCCGGGGGCCGACCCCTCGGGGTCGACCTTCCTTTTCCGGGCGCCGCCCCATCCCCACCGCGGTCCGATGCGCCAAGCCCGCCCCGCTGCGAGCCCGCTCCTGTTTGGCCTGCTCCTGTCCGGACTGCTGCTCGGCCGAGCCAACCCGGCGGCCGCTTCGGCGGCGCTGCCTGAACCGGCGGCGGTCCCCGCGACCGCGCTGGCGATCGATGCGGAGCGCATGCGCGTCGAGACCAGCGACGGCAAGGTGCTGATCGGCGACTTCTACGCGCCGCCGGCCAAGAAGAGCGACGACGAGCGCGCCCCGGCCGCCCTGCTGGTGCACGGCGCAGGCGGCGACCGCGGCGCCTTCGCTACCCTGGCCGAGGCCCTGGCCCGCTCGGGCATGGCGGTGCTGGCCATCGACCTGCGCGGCCATGGGGAATCGGCCACCGCGGACTACGCTTTCCAGAGCCTGGACGAGGCGGCGCGCTCGAACCTGTGGACCTTCGCGGTCCGCGACCTGCAAGCGGCGGTCCAGTGGCTGCGGGCCCGACCGGGCGTCCATGGCGCGGCCCTCAACCTGTTCGGCTTCGGGGAAGGGGCGAGCCTGGCCGC
Organism: Planctomycetota bacterium; assembly: GCA_044359835.1. Lineage (GTDB taxonomy): Bacteria > Planctomycetota > UBA1135 > UBA1135 > JBIKLM01. The sequence goes on along the minus strand of JBIKLM010000272.1, from coordinate 2,734 downwards.
CCACTACGCCCTCGGGGACGAGACCGTGCGCAGCCTGACCCTGCTCGAACCCCACGCGGGGGCCGCCTTCGCCGCTCCGGTCTTCGATCTGGTCGAGGACCTGCGCCAGCTGGAAGGCCTGCCGCTCAAGCTGGTGGCCCAGCGCACCCACAAGGCCCAGGTCGATGCCCTGCTGACGGCCCTGGACGAGCCCGCTTGGATCGAGGTCGAGCTGCAAAAGCCCGTGGAAGCGGGCCTGCTGAGCGACAAGCGGCTGGCCAAGTCCTGGGCCCAGTGGTCGGCGGATCGCAGCGCCGGGCGCTCGCCCGCGGCCGCCGCCACGGCTCCGAACGAGCGCGGCCGGTGAGCGCGCCGCGGTCGGCGCTCAGACGCCCGACCGACTGAACATCGCGCGATCCGAGCGAGCCTGCCGCGCGACCGGGCCCCGGTCGACGAGCAACGGCAACCCGAAGCGGGCTGCCGCCCCTGAAGTCGGGCGCAGCCCTAAGGTGGCCCGGATCGGCTCCCACCGGCGGCTTTCCGGGCCGGACCGCGGTCCTCGTCGAACCCGCCCGGGACCTGCTCTGCGGTCGCGCAGCGCGGGTCGTCGCCCGCTCCTCAGAGCGAACTCGAAGTGATCTGCACCACCGGCATCGAGCCGGCAGGGTTCGGCACGAAGGGCGCGCCCCAACCATCCAGGTCGAGGCCGGCGCCGGTCGGCAGATAGCCGGTGGAGACCAGGCGCGCGTGGATCGTGGTCCAGTTCGCCGGCAGGGGGTTGGTGACCAGGAAGGCCGCGTTGTACTGCAGGATCGCCTGGTTGATGATCGCCATGCGCCGCAGGGTCTCCTCGCGCCGCAGCGGGGTCGCGTCGACCGTCAACGAGAGGTCGTCAGCGTTGCCGGCGGTGCCATCCTTGCCGTTGCTGCGCAGGGTCAGGCGATCGCCGACCACCTGGAAGGCATAGGGCCGCGACCAGGCGTCCACGAGGTAGCCGTTGCCGCCGCTGATCGAATCGTCGAGGGTGCCGGTCAGGTAGGGCCCGGTCCAACCGGGCGCCGTGGAGGCCAGCAGGAGCCCGGCGTTGTTCGGCAGGCTGCGCACGTCGCGGAAGTGCTCCAGGGCGGCGCGGCCCAGCTCCTCGAGCTCGCCCTGCGTCACGCGCCGGGCCTTGGAGTTGATCAGCGCCGTGGCCGAAGGGGCCAAGACGCCGGTCAGGATCGCCATCAGGGACAGGACCACGATCATCTCGAGCAGGGTGAAGCCCGAACGAGACCGGCCGGATCGAAGCGCGCGCATGGGGCCTCAGAGCTTTTCGTAGAGGGTCACGATCGGCAGCAGCGCCGCCAGCAGGACGTAGAGCACCAGCCCGCCGCCCAGCACGAGGATGGCCGGCTCGACCAGCGAGAGGGCCCACTTGACGGTGCGCGGGATCTCGGCCTCGTAGCTCTCGACCAGGTGCCCGAGGGTGGTCGGGAGATCGCCGGAGGTCTCCCCGATGCCGACCAGCTGGAGCAGGAAAGGATCCATGCAGGGCTCCTGCTCCAGGGCCTCGGCGAGGGTCGAGCCGCGCTGCACGCGCTCGGTGGCCCGCCGGAACGCGGCGCGATAGAAGGGGTTGCCGCAGGCCTCCGTGGCCAGCTCCAGGGTCGTGACCATCTCGACGCCGGCATCGTGGAGCAGGGCGGCCGTCTTGGCGAAGCGCGACATCGCCAGCTGCCGGAGCAGCGAGCCGATGCGCGGCAGGCCCGAGGCCAGCCGGGCCAACGCTAGGGCCGGGCCCTTGCGCCGCAGGGAGATCGTGCCGGCCACGAACGACCCGACCAGCAGCGCCAGCAGCAAGGCCCAGTTGCTGCGGATCGCATCGGCGATCCCCATGACCAGCCGGGTCTGCGAGGGCAGGTCGGCGGAGCCGCCCGGGTAGATCTTGGTCAGGCGCGGCACCAGGAAGGTGACCAGGATCGCCACGAGGCCCCCGATCGCCAGGGACAGGATCGCCGGATAGACCAAGGCCTGCGTGGCCATCGCGCGGATCTCGCGCACCCAGGCCAGGTGCGCGGCCTGGGCCTTCAGCACCTCGGGCAGCTGGGTGGACTGCTCGCCCGCGCGGATCGCCGCCCGGTAGATCGGCGGAAAGCTCTTGGGTTGCTGGTCGAGGGCCGAGGAGAGGGGCTCGCCCGCCTCCAGATCCTCGAGGATCGCGTGGATCGAGGCCTTGGCGACCCGGCTGCGGGCCCGGCGGTGCATTTCGCGCAGGCCCTGCACGATCGGGATCCCGGCCGAGAGGATCGTGCCGAGTTGGGCGGTGAAAGCGAACAGGTCCTGGCGCGAGAGCTCGGCGGTGCGCGCCCGGCCCCCGCGCTGCACCGAGCGGCAGTCGGTCAGCAGCAGGCCTTCGCGCTCGAGGCGCCGGTCCAGCTCGATCTCGTCCCGGGCGACCTCGCGGCCTTGCACGAGCTGACCGTCCGAGCGGCGCGCCGAGTACTCGAAGATGCGCACGCTGCGGGGCCCCTTGCCGCTGGGCAAGGGCGCCGGAACCGGCTGCGACGAGCGCCGGGCCTGCAGCAATTCGAGGGGACTAGGTTCGTTCATCGCTCGCCAGGTAGGTGCTGCGGTGGACGCGCTGGACCTCCTCGACGGTGGTCAAACCGGCCAGGACCTTCTGCCGGCCGTCGTTCTCCATGTCGACAAACCCGGTCCGCATGGCGGCTTCGAGCAGCTGCGGCAAGGCCGCCTGACGCCTCACCAGCTGGGC
>JBIKLM010000271.1:0-5980 GCA_044359835.1 Planctomycetota bacterium | reverse complement strand
CGCGATCCTGTTCGGCAGCCGCGGACGGGAGCCGGTGGACCCGCGCTCGCCGGGATTCCGGAGCGCTCCGGCGGACTTGGTCCCGGAGATCGCCAGCCGCGGCCTGGCGGGCCTGGCCTGGTTCGAGCCGCGGGCCCTGGCCAGCGACGATCGCTCGGGCCTGGCCCGGGCCCAGCAGCGCGCGCTGGAGCGCGCCGCCGAGGGGCGCAGCGGCGCGCTCCGTTCGGCCGTGCCGATGGCGCCCGCGGGCGGGGATGCGCAGGCGCTGGAGCGCGGGCGCAGCTTGCTCGCGGCGGGGGAGCTCGAAGCGGCCCGCGAGCAGTTCGAAGCGGCGCCCGCCGGGGTCCTGCGGGAGCTCGAGCTGGCCCGGCTCTGGCATCGCGCAGGGCGCTACGACCTGGCGCTCGAGGCCTCTCGGCGCGGACTGCCCCCGGCCCCCGACGGCGCGGCGGAACCCCTCGAACTGGCCTGGTGGGGGGCGAATTCGGCGCTCTGGCTGGGCCGGGCGAGCGCGGCCCGCAGCGCCCTCGAACGCCTGCGCCGCGAGCTGGAAGCCGCCTATGCTCGAGGCGCGGCGGACCTCGGCGCCTGGCAGGAGAGTTTCGACGGCTACGCGCGCCGCTGCGCCGATCTCGACCTCCAAGAGTCTCTGGGGGCCGCCGCCCTGCGGCGCGGCCGCAGCTGGTCCCTGGGAGCCATCGGCGCCAGCCTGCTCCTGTGCGCCGGACTGCTGCTGCCGCTGCGCTCGCGCTGATCTCGTTCGCCCGCGGCCCAGCGCGCCACGTCACCGCGCCACGTCACCGCGCCGGCAGCCAAACGGCACCCGCTCCGAGACTCCGACCGCGGGCCCTTGATCCGGCGGCGCAAGAACTCCGCGTTGCGACGAACTGCCGGGAAGCGGAACAGGGCGGCGCGTTCCCACCGACGAGCCGTCGCCTCGCCCTGTTCCGCAGGCCCGACGCCGGGTCAGGGCGCCAGGTCGAGGATGCCGCCCTGGAAGGGGTCGCTGAAGGTCACCAGCGGCGCCAAGGGATTCAGCACCCGGGCCAGAGAGCGTGCCCAGTCGCCGGCGCCGGGCGCGCAGAGCAGGCCCAGCGCGCGCACGGCGCGCGCGCGCACCACGCTGGGCTGGCTGCCATCCGCCGCGGCCCAGCCGAGCAGCACCGGCACCGCGGGGCGGCCGCCGGCGAGTCCCAGGGCGTCGATCCAGCCCAAGCGACGGGGGATCGACGCTCCGGCGGCGAAGTCGCGCTGGGCATCGCTGAGGACCTCGGGATCGCCCATCAGCAGCAGGGCCCGGGCCAGGCCCGTGACCACGGCGGCTTCGTTGACGCCCCGGCTCAGCTCCTCGCGCAGCAGCGCCCGGCCGCGCAGACCTTGATGCAGCGCGACGCCGTAGGCCGCCCGCGCGCGAAGCCCACCCTGGGCCGGCAGCGCCGCGTAGGTCTGCGCCAAACGCTCGCCCATCTCGGGCTGGGCAGCCAGCCCGGCGGCCATCACCGCGGCCGAAGCCAGCAGCGGATCGGAACCGCGGTCCAAGGCGTCGTAGAGCAGCTTGTCGATCGATTCCGGAGCCGCCAGGCCGCGGCGGTCGAGACCCCGGCGGGCCAGCCCCAGACCGATCAGGGCCGCAGAGCGCAGGGTCGAAGCGCCGCGCTGGGCGCGCGCCATGAGCACGTCCAGGATCGGCTCCAGCCCTTCGAGATCGAGGCCGCCCTCCGGGGTGAGCCCGGGCCGGGCCGCGACGCGGCCCAAGGAAAGGAAGGCCAGTTGCTTGACCGCATCGTCGGCGTCGCCGGCGAACTCGAGCAGCAGGTCGCGCAGCTCCCGATCGAACTCACCGGAGCCGAGACGAGCGATCTGGCCCAGGGCTACGGCCGCTCCCGCCCGGTCCCAAGGGGAGGCGCGCCGCGAGCGCACGAAGGTCGCCTCGAAGGCCGGCCAGGTGGTGGCCAGGAAGGTTTCGCGGGCCGCTTCCGGCAGGTCCGCGAGCAGGCGCGCCACCGCGCCGGGCGCGAACCACAGGGCCTGCGCCGGGGCGCGGCGATCGAAGCGCTCCAGGATCAGGCGCAACTGGGCGGTGCGCGACTGGCTGGGGGCCTCGGCGACCCCGGCGGGATCCAAGCTCGGAATGCGCTCCAGCGGGATCGCGGCGAGGCCCAGCAGCGCGGAAGCCATCACGTCCGGAATCGCCTCGCCGCCCTCGGTCCACAGGGCCAGCTGGTGGACGCAATAGCGGCGCACGTCCTCGCGGGCGCTGGCGCGACCGATCAGGCCCAGGGAGGTCGCCGCAAAGGCGCGCTGGCGCTCGGGCACGCGTCTGAGCGCCACCAGGGAGCGGCCCTCGGGGCTATCGGCGAGGATCTGGGTCAGCGCGACCACGAAGCGTTCCGAGCCCGTGGCTCCGAGCGCCAGGGTGGCCACCTCCGCGTGACCGCGCTGCTTGTGCTTGAGGGCGGCCAGGAGCCGCGCCGCGATGCGCTCCTGCTGCTCCGGCGTCGCTGCGGACCAGATCCGGCCGAGGGCCAAGATCCATTCGATCTCCACGTCGAGGCTCAGATCCTGCGGGCTGAGCTCCAGCAGGAAAGGCACGATCTGTTGGCCGATGGGGCCGCCCGGGTCGCTGCGCGGCGAAGTCTCTTCGTTGCCCTGGCCCAGGAAGAACCCGTAGCTGCCGGTTTCGCGGGTCGCGGCCCCGCCCAGTTCGAACAGCAGCTCTTCGCGCTCCAGGTCGAACCAGCGGGTCCAGTCGAAGGGGCTCTGGGCCCCGCCCGTGGTGGGCGGCGGGGTGCCGCCACCGGTCGCCGGGGCCCCCTGGACCGGGCCCGGCCCAGCGCCGCCCACCGGCAGCCCCTGGGGCCCCCCGGCGGGTCCGGCTCCATCCGAGCTGCCCGAGCCGGTCCCGGGCGCCGGGGCCGTGCCGCCGCTGCCGCCCGTGCCACCGGTGCCGCCCGCCCCCGGCCCGACCGTGTCGCCGGGCCCCTGGGGCCCCGGACTGCGCCCGCCGCCGAGCTTGCCGGCCGTGCCGGTGTCGAGGAACGGGTTGCCAACCTCCTGCCCGAAAGCCCTGGGCAGGGGCGTCGCGAAGGACAGGCAAACGCAAGCAAAGAGCGCCGGCAGCGAACGGGGCCAGGCTGCAATCAGGCCGGAAGGGGTCATGGGAAGGCTCACGGCAGAGGGTACAGCAACTGCCATTCCAGGGTCCCCGGGCCGTGGGAAGCGGCCCGGGCCGGGGCAGTGTGCGCTTCCGCTCAGAAGCCCCCGCCCACCCCGCCCCCGTACGGCCGGGTCCAAGAAATACGCCTCGGTCAGCTCGCTACGCCGGCGCCCGCCCTGACGGGGCGGCCCGAAGGCCTTGGTCCGAGGCTCCTGTTTCAGCTCCCGGCATGCGGGTGGTGCCAGTTGAAGGCGGGGGCTGAACTCCCTTCGAGCCCAGGCGGGGGCCCCCGGGCAGGTCGGCCGATCGGATGGGTGGACCGCGCCATGGGCGTCGGTGCCCGGAGGCCCGGAAGGGTCGACGCCCTTCGGGACGCCAAAGGCCGGTCCCTGCGCCGCGGAGCCTCTGGTGGGCCCGCCCAGGTCCCGCTCGAAAACCATCGAAACGACAAGCCCAGAAAAGGCGCGGAGCCCGAGACCGCCTTGGGTCGGCGATCCCGGGCTCCTCGATGCGGGGGGCATCCAAGGCCCCCCGGTCACAGGCTGGTGTCACGGCTCGGGCGATGCCCGAGTCGATCTCTCCTTCAGCCTGTCACAGGATGTTGAGCACGCCCTTGCCGTCGGTGGTGTTGAGGGTCTGGGTCGAAGCGCGGTAGTTCACGTCCACCGCGATCTTCGAGTTCCAGGGCAACACTTCCTTGTCGGCCACGATGCCGAGGGCGACCGCCGCGAAGCCGCGGGCGCCGTCGGTCAGGCTCTCGTCCTGCAGCATCTTGACCAGCGGGTCGATCGAGCGCGAATCGCCGATGAAGCCGAGGGCCGAGGCGATCGCCGCTTGGGCCGACAGGGAGCCGGCGTTGCGCAGCATCTCGGTCAGGTCCGGGACGATGTTGTTGTCGCCCAGGAGGCCCAGCGCGATGGCCGCCTGCTTGAGCAGGTCGGGCTTGAACTCGGAGGCCTTGACCAGCTCCTGGATCTTGGCCTTGGCTTCGCTGGCGCCCATCAGGCCGAGGCCCAGGGTCACGTAGCCTTGGGCGGTCCAGTCCTTGGTCCTCTGCATGCGCTCGAGCAGGTCGGCCTGGGCGTCCTTGAGACCCAGGATGCCGAGGGACACCGCGAAGGCCGCCGAAGCGTCCGCATCGTTGTCCTTCTTGAAGCGCTCGTGCAGGGCCTTGCCCATCTCGGTCGGCACCGGCGCGTCGGTTTCGCTGAGGTAGTTCCCCAGGACACCGATCGACAGGCCCGCCCAGTGCTCGTCGCCGCCCTTGCCGTCGGTCAGACGCCGGGTCAGGTGCTTGGAGACATCCGGAAGACCGGCCCAGGCCTTCTCGCCGGGCGTGCCCTGACGGGCCGTGGCCTTGGCCAGGGCGATCATGGCGAAGCGCCGGGTCTGACGCTGACCATCGAGGGTCTGCTCCATCAGGACCTTGCGGATCTCTGCGTCGAGCTTGTCGTCGTCGCAGTCGCCCACCAGGCCGAGGGCGAAGGCAGCGCTCTGCTGCAGTTCCTCGGGCCAGCCCTTGCCGGTGCGCTTGTCGAGGGGCACCAGCAGGGCCTCGGCGACCTTCTGCTTGTAGACCCCGAAGTCCGGGGCCTGGGTCATGGTCTGCAGCTGGCGGCCCATGGCCACGGCCAGGTGGGCGCGCATGAGGAAGTTCATGCGGTCGTCGCGCCACTGGCCCAGCAGGAACTCGAGGCCGCCCTCGACGCTATCCCAGGCCTGGGCGGGAGCCTCCTTGGTCGGCTCGACGCCGGCCACCGGCAGGGTGGTCAGGCCGAAGGAGGTGATCAGGGCCACGGCCAGGTCCGGCGTGGCCGCGCGGGTCGCCACCGGCAGGGACTCGGCGATCAGCTTGGCGACGCTTTGCTGAACCTCGGGGCTCGGATTGCGCCGGGCCATCAGGCCCAGACCGTAGGCCGAGAAGGCGCGCGTGCGCAGGTCGACCACGGTCGATCCGACCGCGTCCTGGCCGACCTTGGTGTCGTTCAGCAGGCCTTCGAGCAGCGGCAGCGAGGAGGGGTGCGCCAAGATCCCCAGGGCCACGGCGGCGGTCTCGCGGATCTCTTGCTCGGCGTTCTTGAGGAAGGCACCGATGGTCTTGGCGTATTCGGAGTTCGCGTCCTCGGCGGCGGTGTCGCCGATCTTGGCCAGCGCGATCAGGCAGCCGGTCACGATGTCGTTGGCGCGTTCCTTCTCCAGGGCGGCCAGCAGGGCGGGCACGATCGAGCCGCGGATCAGGGCCTCGTCCGGACGGCGCTGGTCCTTGGCGCCTTCCTCGTTGCCTTCACCGAGGAAGAAGCCCCCGCCGCCGGTCGCGTTGGCGCCGGACCAGATCTTCTCCTTGAGGTTCAGGAAGGGGTCCTTGTTGAACTCCCACCAGAAGCTCCAGTACTCGAGGTCGGCGCCGCCGGAATCGCCGGTCGTCGGACCGCCGCCGCCGCCTTGGGGCGCCTGGGGCGGCGCACCGGGAGCGCCCGTGGTGGGGCCGCCGGAGGAGGGGCCCGCGGGGGCCGAGGGGCCGCCCGTCGAGGGGCCGGCGCCGCCGCCACCGCCGCCGGCTCCCGGAGGCACGGTGTCGCCGGGTCCGCGGTAGGTGCCCCCGTGGGCACCCAGGTCGCCGACCCACAGGCTGCCGGCGATCAGCAGCCCCAGGGGGATCAGGAGTTTCTTCATGGTGATTCGTGCCTTTTGGAAGAGCCGCCGCCCCCGCGAGTCGCTGGAAGTTGGGGTTGGACGGAGGTTAGCGACCTACACACTAGCAAGGGCCGTGCCGGCCCGCTGGCTCCCCCGACCGGTCCAAAATCCCCCGCGGGGGAGGCTCTG
>JBIKLM010000270.1:0-5994 GCA_044359835.1 Planctomycetota bacterium | reverse complement strand
CGCCCCTGCACTTGCTGGCGCTGTTGCTGACCGTGCTAGCCGTGCTGTTGCCGTTCTTCGACCCGGGCGTGCAGGCCAGCTTGGACGCGGGCTCGACCACCGCCAGCGCCGGCCGGGCGGCCGCGGAGATCGGCTTGCTGCTGGTCGGACTCCTGACCCTGGTGCACGTCTACGCCTACGAGCGCGGCGGGGATTTCAACCCGCTGTATGCCTTCATGTTCCTGGCGCCGTTGATGCTCGGCGTGCCGGCGATCATGAATCCGCCCACCGTTCCGCCCGCCATCGGCCTGATCGGCGGCTTGGTGGCGGTGGGGGCGGGAGCCTACGCGGTCTACACCATCGTGGTGGCCATGCTGGAGGCCAAGAAGCAGGGCGACGCCAAGAAGGCGGCCGCCCTGGAAGCTCGCCGCGCGGCCCGCAAGGGCGGCGCATGAGCCCCGCCCCGGCCGGGCCGGAGACCGGCCGCGAGCCGCTGCCACGGGAGCCGCGCCAGACCGAAGGGCAGCCCCGCGGGGCACAGCCGCGCGAGCCCGCCCCGGCCGAGTCCCGCGCGGCCGCGGAAGCCCCGCCCCGGGACCTGCGCGAGATGCTGGCCCGTGGCCGGCGTTTCCTCGAGCGTCACGGGCTTCCGGAATGGCGTCTGGAGGCCGAGCTGTTGATCGCCCGGGCGGTCGGACTGCGGCGCCTGGACCTGTTCCAGCAGCTGGACCGCCCGGTGGAGCCCAGCGAGATCCAGCGGGCCCGCGAGCTCTTGGTGCGGCGCGCCAAACGGGAGCCGACCGCTTACCTGACCGGCCAGCGCGAGTTCTACGGCCTCGAATTCGAGGTCGGGCCGGCGGTGCTTATCCCGCGGCCCGAGAGCGAACAATTGATCGATCTGGCGCGCGAGCGCCTGCGGGAGCGCTTGACCCCGGGCCGCCCACAGCGGGTCTTCGAACTCGGGACGGGCTCCGGCAACCTGGCGGTCGCGCTGGCCAAACACGCGCCCGGGGTCGAGGTCTCGGCCAGCGACCGCTCCGAGGCGGCCCTCGAGCTGGCTCGGCGCAACGCCGCGCGGCACGGCGCCTCGGTGCGCTTCCTGCCCGGGGACGGCTTCGCAGCGCTGCCTGCGGACGAAGCGCCCTTCGATCTGCTGCTCAGCAACCCGCCCTACATCGATCCGGCGGATCGCGCCGGGCTGGCGCCCGAGGTGCGCGAACACGAGCCCGCCCTGGCGCTTTTCGCGCCTCCGGGGCAGCCGGACTTTTGGGTCCTCGAGATCGTGCGAGCGGGGCTACCCCGCCTGGTGCCCGGCGGCCGTGCCCTGATCGAACTGGGCTTCGACCAGGCCCAGCGATTGGCCCCGCTGCTGGCCGCGAAGGGCCTCGAGGCGCGCTTCCATCGCGACCTGGACGGGCATCTGCGCGTGCTCGAGCTGTGCGCCCCTGAATGAAGCGGCGCAGCCGGTTTCCTTCCGGGCCGGTTCAGGCCGGGGAAGCGCCCTGCTCGGCCACGAAGGCCTGCAGGCGGCGCCGATCCGACTCTGCCAGGCCGTGCAGGAACACGGCCACCTCGTAGTGTTCGAGATGCCGCGAGATGCGCTGGCAACGCACCACGGCTCCCGAGGCGGATAGGGGCGCCTGCTCGGGCAGGTCCAGCCGCACCTGGAGCAGGGTCATCTCGCGGAAGGGCTCCTCGGAGAAGAAGCACAGGCCGGCGGCCGAGAGGTCGCGCAGGCGCACTTCGCGGGGTGTTCCGGCCACGGAAATCGTCGCCGGTCGGTCCGCGCGGACGCGGGGGTGTTGGCGCCGCTCCGGGCCGGAGCCGCCGGGGGATCGCTGCTGCTGCATGGGGAGAGCCTAGGCGCCGGACTCGTCCGGCGGGGCTCCGGGGGCTAGACTGGGCCCCGCGGTGCCCGCTCCGGGACACCCGCCGGCCCGGCGGGGGAGCGCACCGGACCCCGTACCCCGCCGCGCGGCACCGCGGACCGCGCCCAGCCGATGGCCAGTTTCAACAAAGTGATCTTGATGGGCAATCTGACCCGCGATCCCGAGACCCGCTATTCGGGCAACGGGAACGCGATCGTCAAGTTCGGTTTGGCGGTCAACGAGCGCTTCCAGGGCGCCGATGGTCAGTGGCAGGACCGGCCCACGTTCATCGACGTGACCATGTTCGGCAAGCGGGGGGAAGCCTTCGCCAAGTTCCACACCAAGGGCAAGCCGGCCTTCCTGGAGGGCAAGCTGCGCCTCGACACCTGGGACGACAAGGAGGGCGGAGGCAAGCGCTCCAAGCTCTACGTGGTGGCCGACAACTTCGAATTCGTCGGCGGCCGCGAAGGTGGCGGGCGCGAGGGCGGCGGCCCGCCCCAGCGCGAGGGGGCGGCCCCCGCGCCGGCCGGCAATTTCGGCGAGGGCGGCGGCTGGGACCAACCGGGGCCGGACGCCGACTTCTCCGACACGCCCTTCTGAGCCCCCGCGGCCGTTTGGATCGAAGGGCCCCGTGGAGCTGACCCTGTGCTTCTACGCCGCCCTGCGCGAGCGCGCCGGCGCCGCCCGCTGGCGCTGCCCTGAGCTGCCGGAGGGGCTGACCGTGGCGGGGCTCAAGCGGGAGCTCGAGCGCCGCCGTCCCGAGCTCGGGTCCCTGGCCCATGTGCGGGCGGTTCTCGGCAACACCTACGTGCCGGACGAGACGGCGCTCGCCGCGGGGCAGGAGGTCCATCTGCTGCCGCCGGTCAGCGGGGGACAGGCCGAGCGCTGCGCGGCGGATCGGTTCGCGCTTTGCGCCGAACCCCTCGACCCCTCCGCCTGGCTGGCCAGCGTGGCCGAGCCGGGGCTCGGGGGTCAGTGCCTGTTCGTGGGCAGCGTGCGCGACCGAAACCGCGGGCGTGAGGTCGAGCGCATCGACTACGAGGCCTTCGAGGCCATGGCGGGCCCGGAGATGGAACGCATCTTCGCCGAGTGCCACCTGCGCTTCGACCCCGACCGACGGCCCGAGCGGCGCCTGCGCCTGGCGGTGGCCCACCGCATCGGGCCGGTCCGGGTCGGCGAGCCGGCGGTGGTGGTGGCCGTCGCCAGTCCCCACCGCGACAACGCCTTCGAGGCCTGCCGGTTCCTGATCGATACCCTGAAGGCGCGTTTGCCGATCTGGAAGCACGAGCGCTACCCGGACGGCTCCTGCTGGATCGGCGATCGACCCTGATCGGAGGCGGGCGGGCTTCGCCCTAGCGCGGCCCTGTGTCTGGCCCCTGGGCGGTTCGGAGCGAGGGCCGCGCCGGGGCCGGCGCGCAGCGACCCGGGGGTGAACGCTCGAGGCCGGGAAGTCTTCGGGGACACGCGGCGGACCGGCCGCCGCACGCCCCCGCCGAACGGCTGGGCGCCGGCCCCGAGATCTTGGCTGCCGCGCTCGGGAGCGGCCCTGTTTGGGGGCCTGGGTCGGGCGCTGTTAACCTCTGCAGCCATGAGTCAGAACGGCCATCGGCGTCCGGGCACTCGCGGCCCGTCCTCCCCCGCCTGGGGGGCGGTCAATCTCAATCTCCCGGATGTCGAGCGCGACGAGCTCGAGGTCGATGTGCTGCTGGTCGGCGCGGGCGCTGCCAACCTGTCCTGCGCGATCCATCTGAAGCGCCTGGCCAAGGCGCGCGGGCTCGACCTCAACGTGCTGGTGCTCGAGAAGGCCGAGGAGATCGGCTACCACACCCTCTCCGGTGCCGTGATGGATCCGCGCGGCATGCGCGAGTTGATCGGCGACGACTGGCTGGCCCAGGGCTGCCCGGTGGAGGCCGAGGTGGGCTTCGATTGCGTGGACGTGCTGCTCGGCAAGCGCCGCAAGCTGCGCCTGCAGGGCCCCTTCGTGCCGCCCCAATTCAAGAACCACGGCAACTACATCGTCAGCCTGCATCGGGTCGTGCGCTGGCTCAAGGAGCGCGCCGAGACCGAGGGCGTCGACGTGTACGCCGGCTTCGCCGCCAGCGAGGTGCTCTACGACGGCCAGCGGGTGGTCGGCGTGCAGACCCGCGACTCGGGCGTCGACAAACACGGGGCCCGCCGGGGCCAGTTCGAGCCCGGCATGAACATCAAGGCCAAGGTGACCGTGTTCGGGGAGGGCACGCGCGGCAGCCTGGCCAAGGGCCTGATCGCCAAGCTGGGGCTCGACCGCGACAAGAATCCGCAGATCTACGAGACCGGCATCAAGGAGATCTGGCGCATCCCCGAGGAGCGCGGGCGGGCCCTGCTCGGCAGCGTGATCCACACCGCCGGATACCCGCTCAACCTGTCCGGATACGGCGGCGGCTGGATCTACGGTCAATCCGGGTCCCGGCTCTCGATCGGGTTCGTGGTCGGCCTGGACCATCCCGACCCCAAGCTCGATCCCCACGCCCTGTTCGTGCAATGGAAGCAGCACCCGGCGGTGGCCGATCTGCTGGCTGGCGGCGAGATCGAGCGCTACGGCGCCAAGACGATCCCCGGGGGCGGCTACTTCTCGATGCCGACCTTGCAGGCCGACGGGTGCGTGCTGGTGGGGGACACGGCGGGGTTCGTCAACATGTCGCGCCTCAAGGGCATCCACCTGGCGATCAAGAGCGGCCTGCTGGCCGCCGAGGCGCTGGTTGAAGCCCTGGCCAAGCAGGACACCTCGGCCCGCGGCTTGGCGCGCTACACCGAGCTGTTCGAAGCGTCCTGGGCGCGGCAGGAGCTCTACGCCGTGCGCAACTTCCGCCAGGCCTTTGCCGACGGCATGGTCAGCGGCAGCCTGGACGCCGGTCTGCAGATGATCACCGGCGGCCGCGGCTTGTTTGCTCGCCGGCGGGTGCACGCCGACTACGAGTACACGGCCCAGCTGCACGCCGCCAAGCTCGAGAAGCCGCGCTTCGACGACAAGCTGTCCTTCGACAAGCTCACCGACGTGTACCACTCGGGCACCGTGCACGAGGAGGACCAGCCCTCGCACCTGCGCGTGCTCGACCCCTCGATCTGCGTCGATCGCTGCACCACCGAGTACGGCAATCCTTGCCAGCACTTCTGCCCGGCGGCCGTCTATGAGTGGCCCAAGGACCCCAAACCGGCCGGGGTGGTGATCAACGCGTCGAACTGCGTGCACTGCAAGACCTGCGACATCGCCGATCCCTACCAGATCATCGAATGGACCGTGCCCGAGGCGGGCGGCGGTCCCAAGTACATCGACATGTGATCCACCGCGGCGCGCCGACCTCCGGGGGCCTGACAGCCCGAAGCAACACCCTCCCGGGCTGCGCGCGAGCCGCCAGACCTGCCTGCCCGCATGCCTTCGGGCCGCCATCCCGCGGCCTCAGCGGCGGCGACCCCTGCACCCAGCCGAGCCCGAACCCCGATAGGCCCTTTCCGTCCCCATGAAACTGATCCTCCAAGACGCCTCTGCCAAGCTGCCCAAGACCCCGCTGGTCGCCGTGTTCGCCACCAAAGGGGCGCCGGTGGCCCTGCCCGAGGGCGTCAGCCTGCCCGCCACGGCCCTCGAGGACTTCAGCGGCGATTTCCGGCAGGAGCGCCTGACGGATGCCTTGGGCGGCCCCGCCGGGCGGGTCCTGCTGATCGGCCTCGGCGAGGCCCAGAAGGTCGAGTGGGAGCACCTGCGCCGCGCGGCGGCCCTGGCGGTCAAGCGCGCCGAGGCGCTCAAGCTCGAGTCCTGCCTGCTGTGGGTCGCGCCGGCGATCGAGGAGCTGGGCTGCGGAGCGGAGGCCGTCGGACAGGCCCTGGCCGAGGCGGTCCCCATGGCCCTGTTCAAGGTCGAGCTCTTGAAGTCGAAGAGCGAGCCCTCGCCCCTCAAGCGCGTGATCCTGGCGGGCGGCGGCGCCCCCTTCCGTGCCGGCGCCAAGCGCGGCGAGGTGTTGGGGCGGGCCAATTGCCTGGCGCGCGAGCTGCAGGAGCTGCCCGGCAACCGCCTGACGCCCAGCGAGCTGGCCAATCGCGCCAAGCAGGTCGCGGCCGCCAGCCCCTCGGTGTCGATCAAGGTGCTGGACGAGGCCCAGATGGAGAAACTGGG
>JBIKLM010000269.1:0-5998 GCA_044359835.1 Planctomycetota bacterium | reverse complement strand
CCTAGAAAACCGGTGGGCCCTGCCCGACCAATAGCCGAACATGGGGAGATCGGCCTACCGGCCGCCCCCCGACCGTCCATGAGCGACCCCAAGAAGTCCGACGAACCGGCCAGCCGCGAGCAACGCAAGTCCGGGTCCGACAAGCAGCGTCAGAACCGCTCCTTCGGCTCATTCCTCGTGTTCCTGTTCGTGCTGATCATCATCCTCGTGGTGATCGGCGGCGAGCAGGTGCGCCAGCCGCGCGAGCTGACCCAGGACCAGTACCTCTACCGGCTGTACGTCGGCGACATCGTCACCCAGGAGTTCCGCGGCACGCCGGAGAAGAGCACCCGCATCGAGGGCGAGTTCCGCCCGCAGGGCTCCACGGGCACCGAGCCGTTCGCCGTCGAATTCGGCGCCGGGGTCGAAAACGAGTCCCTGTTCCGCGAGCTCAAGGCCCGCAAGAAGGACTGGATCGAGTGGGACAAGCTGGTGCTCGGCATCGAGGGCGGCTGGTACCAGCCCCTGCGCGCCCAATCGCTGACCACGACCCTCGAGCGCCGCGACCCGCCGGCCCCCGGCCGCGAGCCGGGCGCCGCCGTCGAGGCCCCCGAGCCGCCGGTGCGCGTGTGGACCGAAGACCGCCTGCTGGTCGAGGTCTTGGCGCGGCCGGAATCGAAGTGGGACCAGTCCCTGCCCCCGCTGTTCCCGCTGCCCGAACGCTCCGGGCACCTGTGGTTCGAAGTCTCCCTGTCCGAAGGCGCCGACCTGCCCGCGATCCTGGGCCTGCTGGCCCAGCGCGGCGCAGAGCTCGAGCGCCACCAGTTCGACCTGAGCAAGGACCGCGGCACCACCTACGCGCGCTCCTCGAACCTGTGGAGCAGCTTCCTGCTGATGGTGGCGCCGACGCTGCTGATCTTCGTGGTGCTGATGTTTATCCTGCGCCAGTTCCGCAACCAGGGCGGGGCCGGCGGGGTGATGAACTTCGGGCGCAGCCGCGCCCAGATGTACACCAAGGAGAACCGCACTAACGTCACCTTCGACGACGTGGCCGGGGCCCAGGAGGCCAAGGCCGAGGTCAAGGAGATCGTCGAGTTCCTGAAGAATCCCTCGCGCTTCACGCGCATCGGCGGGCGCATCCCGCGCGGCGTGCTGCTGGTCGGCCCCCCCGGCTGCGGCAAGACGCTGCTGGCCAAGGCCATCGCCGGCGAGGCCGAGGTGCCGTTCTTCTCGATCAGCGGCTCGGACTTCGTCGAGATGTTCGTCGGCGTGGGCGCCAGCCGCGTGCGCGACCTGTTCAAACAGGCCCGCGAGAACAGCCCCTGCATCATCTTCCTCGACGAGATCGACGCGGTCGGTCGCCGGCGCGGCAGCGGCATGGGCGGCGGCCATGACGAGCGCGAGCAGACCCTCAACGCGATCCTGGTCGAGATGGACGGCTTCTCGACCGACGAGGGCATCATCGTCGTGGCGGCCACCAACCGGCCCGACGTGCTCGACCCGGCGCTGCTGCGCCCAGGACGCTTCGACCGCGAGGTGACCATCGACCTGCCGGACCTCGAAGGGCGCAAGGCGATCCTCGAGGTGCACCTCAAGCGCGTCAAGAAGGCGAGCACGGTCAGCGCCGACGTGCTGGCGCGCTCGACGCCGGGCTACTCCGGCGCCGACCTGGCGGCGATCGTCAACGAGGCGGCCATCATGGCCGTGCTGCAAAAGCGCGACGAGATCTCCATGGACGATCTGGAGGAGTCGCGCGACAAGGTGCGCTACGGCCGGCAGAAGATCTCGCGCAAGATGGAGGTCGAGGACCGGCGCATCACCGCCTACCACGAGGCCGGGCACGCGGTGATCGCCGCGGTGCTCGAAGAGACCGATCCGCCCCACAAGGTCACGATCGTGCCCCGCGGCCGCGCCCTGGGCGCGACCATGATCCTGCCCGCCAAGGAGAGCTTCCACACCCAGAAGCGCCGCCTGCTGGGCCAGCTGGCGATGCTCTTCGGCGGGCGCGTGGCGGAGCAGGAGTTCTGCGGGGACATCTCCGCGGGCGCCTCGGACGACATCCGGCGCGCCACCGAGCTGGCCCGCGCCATGGTCACCGAGCTGGGCATGAGCGAGCGGGTCGGCCCGATCCACTACGCCGAGCGCGAGGGCTCCGACTTCCTGGGCGCCGAGCTATCGCGGGGCAAACTGCACTCCGAGGAGACCGCCCGCGAGATCGACCAGGAGGTGCGCTCGATCCTCGAGCAGGCCTATTCGCGCGCCGAAGCGGTGATCCGCAGCCAGCGGCAGGCCATGGAAGAAATCACCCTGGCGCTCCTGGCCTACGAAACGATCAGCGGCGACGAAGTCCGGGCGATCGTGGCCGGCAAGCGCCACGGCGACCTGCGGCCGACGCCGCAGGGCGGCCCGACCGAGCCGAGCCCCGGGGATCCGCGCACGCGCCAGAAGAGCCGCGACGGCGAGGAGCCCATGTCCGGGCACGAATTCGGCGGCGCTGCGCCTTCGCCGGCCTGAGCGGCTTTGGCCGAGGAGTCGCTTCCGACCGGCGCCCGCCCGGGGGACCCCGCCGCCCATGGGCGCTTCGGGGACCTGGCGCTCGGCCTGGCGCCCCTGTGCAGCGCCGGGGACCGCGCGGCCGCGGATTTCGCCGGGGCTGCGGGGCCGATCCCGCGCTGGCTCAGCTTCCTGGCTGAGCCCGGGGTCCTGGCCCCGCTGCGCGCCCTGGGCTTCGAACCCGAGCGTTTCGGGCCGCCCCCTGGCGCCGGCGCGGACCTGCCGACGGGCGCGCCGCTCGAGTGGGCCGGCCTGTGGACCTCGCCGGAGACCTTCGAGGCGCGCCTGGCCGGCCTCGGTGCGAGCGAGCGGGCGCGTCTGGCACCTCTCCGGGAGGCCCTGCGGGCCGCCAGCTCGCCGCGCCCGCGCACGCGCCTGATGGCGGTCCTCAACGCGACGCCGGACAGCTTCTCGGACGGCGGGCGGCTGCTGCGCGCGGGGCACCTGGACGTGGGCCGGGCGCGCGACCTGGCCCACGCCCTGGTGGCCGCCGGCGCCGAATGCCTGGATGTGGGCGGGGAATCCACCCGGCCCGGGGCCACGCCGGTCGAAGCCGCCGAGGAATGGGGCCGGGTCGGGCCGCTGCTCGAGGCCCTCGAGGGCCGGCTCGGCGCGGTCGAGCTCTCGATCGACACCCAGAAGTCCGAGGTCGCCGAGCGGGCCTTGGACCGGGGCGCGACCTGGATCAACGACGTCTCTGCCGGGGAGCACGACCCGCGCATGCTCTCGCTGGCGGCGCGGCGCGGCTGCAAGCTGGTGCTGATGCACCGCCAAGGCGAGCCGCGCAGCATGCAGATCGATCCGCGCTACGTGGAGCCGGTCTTCGAGGTCGCGTCGGCCCTGCGCCGACGGGCCCGCGCGGCCCTCGAGGCCGGGGTGCGGGAGGAGCGCCTGCTGCTCGATCCGGGGCTCGGCTTCGGCAAGCGGCTCGAGCACAACCTGGCCCTGCTGGCGCGCCTCGCCGAGCTGCGCTCCCTGGGCCAGCCGCTGCTGGTGGGCGCCTCCCGCAAGTCGTTCCTGGGCCGCCTCAGCGGACGGACCGAGGCCGCCGAGCGGCTGCCCGAGAGCCTGGCGGCCGCCTGCGTCGCGGCCCTCGGCGGCGCAGACTGGGTGCGCGTGCACGACGTGGCCGAGACGCGCGCGGCGCTGTCCTTGATCGCTGCCCTGCGTCCCGCGGAGGGGCCCCGCCGATGGAACTGACCTCCGCTTGGCTGCGCTACGCCATCGAACTGCTGCTGCTGGCAGCGGTGCTCTATGCCGGGCTCTCCTTCCTGAGCCGCTCGCGGGGCGACCGCGTGCTCAAGGGCCTGCTGATCGCCGTGCTGCTGTGGGCCCTGGGCCTGTTCGGCCTGGCCTACGCCCTCGATCTGCAGGAGCTCGAATACGTGCTGCGCGGCGCCTTCAGCGCGGCCTTGGTCGTGCTCGCCGTGGTCTTCCAGCCCGAGCTGCGCCGGGCCTTCGCCGAGCTCGGCTCGCGCCAATCGAGCAACCAGGGCGGGCTCCAAAGGGGCCTCTTGGCGGAGCTGGCCCGCGCGGCCTGCGCCATGTCCCAGCGCCGCACGGGCGCCCTGGTGGCCCTCGAGGGCAAGCATCCGCTCGACGCCTGGATCCACAGCGGCGAGCCGGTGGGCGCCGAGCTGCGCTCGGGATTGGTCGAGAGCCTGTTCGCCAAGGAATCGCACCTGCACGACGGGGCCCTGATCGTGCGCGATGGGCGCATCGAGGCCGCGGCCTGCATGCTGCCGCTTTCGGACCGCCAGGACCTGCCGCCGCACTTCGGCACGCGCCACCGCGCCGCGGTGGGCCTGTCCGAGGAGACCGACGCGCTGCTGCTGGTGGTCTCGGAGGAGAGCGGAGCGATCTCCCTGTTCTCGGAGGGCCAGCAGCAGGGCCCGATCGCGCCGGCGGAGCTCGAGGGCGCCCTCGAGCGCGCCGCCAAGGCGGCCCTCGAGGGCAAGGCCTCCCGCAGCGGCGCCGAGCGGCTGTGGGCCGTGCTGGCCTGGCTGCGGCGCGAATCGGTGCCCCTGCTGGGCTCGCTGCTGTTCGCTTTGCTGCTGCTGGTCTTCGCCCACGGCGAGCTGACGGTCACCGAAACGCTCGAATTCGAGGTCAGCGCCGTCAGCCCCGGCTCGGGCAGCGCTTCCGGCGACGCCCTGCAGCTGGTGCTGCGGCTGCCGGACGAGCGTTTCCTGATGCGCAGCGTCCCGGAAGCCAAGCTCAGCGTGCGCGGCACCCGCACGCGCCTGGACGACTTCAAGCGCCGCGCCCGCGCCGAGCTCTCGATCCAAGCGCCCGCGGCCGGAGCGCTGGAGATCGATGCCGACGAGCTGCGCTGGAACGTCGACACGGTCGGGCTGGAGCTCGGCTTCCAGCCCGAGCTGTCGGTCGAGCTCGAAGAACAGGCCGAGCACGACCTGGCGCTCTCGAAGGACAACCTGGTGATCGACTCGAGCGGCCTCGAAACGCGCTTCGAGCTGGACCTGGACCAGACCCAGTTCGACCCCAGCACGGTGCGCCTGCGCGGACCGGCCGCCCTGGTGGCCCAGTGCGTCGCGGACCCCAGGCTGCTCGCTCTCGAGCCGATCCGGCTGACGGTCAACGATGCCCTGGCCAGTTCGCGGCACCTGCAGCTCTCGGTCCAGAACCGCAACCAAGGCCTGCGCCTGGTCGACGTGCCGAGCGTGCGCGTGACCCTGGCCCCGCGCCCGGTGGAGCTCTCCATCGGCACGATCACGCGCGAGATCGCCCTGGTCTGCCTGGACCCGGCGCGGCGCGCCGAACTCGAGCGCTGGAGCCTGCCGCCCCACTCCTTGACCGCCAGTTTCCTGGTCGTGACCCGCGGGCTCTTGCCCCCCGGCTCGACCGGCCCCGGGGCGGGGCAGCAGAGCGAAGCCATCCGCCGTTTCGTGGCCGAAAACCTGGCGGCCTATGTGGATGTCTCCGAGCTCAAGCCGGACGGCTCGAGCCAGGTGCTGAAGGTCCGCACCGCCTGGCGCCAGGACTGGGCCGAAACCCTCTGGCCGATCCTGTACCCGGGGGGCGGGGCCCCGCGGCAGGGCGAACAGCTGAGCGTGGTGCTGGAAAGCGACGAGGAGCTGTTCCTCGAGCCGCGGGTCGGGCCCATTCCGCCCCCCAGCGAAGAGGATTAGCCTGGGGGCTCCGGCCCCGGGGTGCCTCGCGGAGGCCGGGGCCCCAGCGCTCGCCCGCCGGCGCGCCTCAGCCCGCCAGCTCCGGCGAGGCCCCCCCGCGAGAGTCCCCCCGCCCCCCCGATGCCCGCCCCCCACTCCCCCCCCCCGCGCCTGTTCGGAACCGATGGGATCCGCGGCCAGGCCGGCGTCGAGCCCCTGACCGAAGCCAGCGTGCTCCGCATCGGACGGGCCATCGCCCGGGTGCTGGCCCGCGAGCGCGGCCTGGCCCACGGGCATGTGCTGCTCGGCCACGACGGCCGACGCTCGGGGCCCTGGAT
>JBIKLM010000025.1:0-20206 GCA_044359835.1 Planctomycetota bacterium | reverse complement strand
GCAGCTCGCGGACAGCAGGGGACGCAGTTCCGGGCCGAAGGAATCGTGGAACACGAGCAGCCGCGGGCCCGCGGCGCGCGGCCCGCTCCACAGGCTGAGCGGCGAATCGGGCGCCCCTTCGATGCAGTTCGCGAGGTCCTCGGCGGGCAGCAGCGCGCGCATGCCGGTGGGGTCGAGGCGCTCCGCCAGATAGAGGCGCGCCGCGTAGCTGTCGCCGAAGGTGTCCTCAGCGGGCTCGAAGCGCATCCGGCTCTGGTCGAGGTCGACCCAATCCGCGCCCAGCTCGCGCAGCCGCGCCCCGATCGCCAGGGCGCCCGCCAGCGCTCCGCGCGCGGTCCAGTGGGAACCGAGGGCGGGGTAGGTGCGGTCCCAGTCGCGATCCGCCGCGCGCTCCTTTCGCAGGGCCGGCGTCAGGTCGAGCAGGTTTCGAAATCCCGCGCCGGCGGCGCTTTCCACGAGCTGATCGAGGCGGCGCCGGCCGGCCGGTCCCAGGCTGGCGGGCACGCGCTCCGGATACACCGCCGTCTTGTCCGGAACGAAGACCGCCAGATAGACGATCCCGCGCGCCGCCAGGTGGTTCGCCCGCTGGGTCAGGCTGGCGAGCCAGGCGTCCACTTCCCTGGGGCTCAGGGGGCTGCGGCCGCTCCAGGTGTCGAGCACCCGGTCCGCGGTCAGGAACACCTCGCCGGCGCGGCCCTGCACCGCCGTCGGAGTGGGCGAGCCGCCGAGCAGGTCCCAGCGCAGGCGCGCGCGCAGCCGCAGGAAGTCGCTGCGCAGCCCGAAGCGATCGCCGAAATGGGCCTCGACCGCGCGCGGCCAGGCTTGCCAGTCGGCTGCCGTGGCCGGCAGCCCGGGCCAGGGGGCGGGACTGCGGTATTCGAACGCGACCGTGTCCAACCCGGCGCTGCCCGAGCCCAGCAGCAGGAGCGGCAGCCCGATCAGCACCAGGAAGCCCCAGCTCAGCAGCAGGTCCGCGGGCGAGGGGCGGCGGCGCGCGGAGCGGGACAGGGCGGGCCGCTTCATCGCCGCAGGCGCCGCCTGCGCAGCGGATTCGTGGTCGCAGCGGGCCCAGAGGTCGGAGGGGGGGAAGCGGCCAGAGCGCGCCGCGATCGGCCGGCGGGCGCGGGCTTCGGCTGGGCGCCTCCCGGCGCCCGCGCTCGGCGCGCGGCCTTGCCGGGCAACGGCCTCGGCTCCGTCCACGGGCCGGTCCGCCGGACGGCGGCCTGCCCGCTGCGCGGCCGGCCCCGTGGATCTCCCCGGGCTGCGCGGCTCATTCGCCGGGCTCCAGAGCGTCGGCAGCGCTCGAAAACGGACTCGCCACGCGGCCCTGCGAGTCGCGCAGCGGCGACTCGGGCTGATCGCGGAACGCATAGCGCACCGCCCGGGCCTCGAAATCGAGGGGGCCGACCCACACGCCGCCCTCGGCCAAGGCCGCCGGCGCCGGCCACCAGGTGCCCGCGGGATCGAGCAGCTCGAAGCCGGTCAGCTCGCCCCGCGAGCGGAGTTCCCCCAGGGCGCCCGAGAAGCGCACCAAGCAGCCGCCGCCGCGCGGCTCGAAGGCGCTCGGCACCGGCCCCGAACTCGCCGGGCCCGCGCCGTGCAGCAGGGTTTCCGCCAGAGCCGCCAAGCGCCGCCCCAGCTCGCGCTTGTGGGGCGGGTGCATGTTCTCGCCAGCGCCCAGATCGATCGCGATCGCCAAGCCCGCATGGGCATCCCCGGCCACGACGCGGCGCTGCGCTTCGCGCAGACGAGCCCAGTGGCGTCGCGGCGGATCCGGGTCCAGGGGACCGAAGCCAGGCAACTGCACCACGAGGAAGGGCAGGTCGGCGCGCCCGAAATTCCGGCGCCAATCGGCGATCAGGGTGCGCAGGCGCGTGGGGTAGAGCTGCGCCTCGGTCGCGTTGCTTTCGCCCTGGTACCAGATCACCCCGGCCAGGCGCTCTGCGCCAAGGGGCGCGATCGTTCCGGTGAACAATGCCCAGGGGCGCTTGTAGCTGTCGGGCCCCAGCGGCGGCTGGATGCGCCGGCGCGGGGCCGGTCGACCTGCCGCCAGAGCGGCGCGCTCGGCCGCTTCGAATTCCGCCAGCCGGCGCCGGTACTCGGCCTGGGCCTCTGGCAGCTCGCGCAGGGCCGTTTCGTAGTCCGAGATCAGCGGCGCCAGCTCGGGATCGGCGGCCAGGGCCGGCTTCGAGATCCAGCCTTCGATGGTCGAATCCGCCAGGGCCGCGACGATCAGGCCCTGGGGGATGCCCGTGGAGGCCGCGCGCCATTGCCCGAAGTGCAGCGCCAGGGCTGCGAGCCCCGGGGCCGTTCGTGCGTCGACCGCGCTCCAGTGCCCTTGGGCTTCATCGGGGGCTTCGTCGGAGAGGCGCGCGGGCACGGTCCAGCAGCGCAGCAGCTCGAGCGCGGGCGCGGCCAGCAAGGCCTCGGCCTCGCCGGTGTCCGCCAGGGGCAGGCAGGCGTTCGATTGGCCGCCGACCAGCCAGACGTCCCCGATCGCCAGGTCCAGGAGCTCGAGGCGCTGGCCGGCTTCGGTCGCCACGATCAGGTCCACATCCCGCGCCGCATCCTGCGGGGGCCAGCACAGCTCGAAGCGCCCTTCGATCACCTCGGCCTCGGCGGCCGCCGCACCCAGCAGGGCGCCCACGCGCCGGGCTCCGGGCGCGCGCCCGCGCAGCGTCAGCGGCTGGCCGCGCTGCAAAACCCGCCCGCTCTGCCAGCCGACGTCGATCTCGAGCGCCGGGGTATCGGGCGCACCGGCTTCGGCAGCGCCGCCCGCCCGCGCGGTGTGCTGAGCGGGCGTCGCAGCGGCCGCGGGCAGGGCGGCGGCCAGCAGGGTGAAGCAAGGGACCGCGAGGAGGGCGAGCATGGTCGGGCGCCGGGCGTCGGCCCGCTGCGCTTGCGCGTCGAAGCCCGGGGGCAGCCGGGCTCCGACTGTTCAAGTTTAACCTTCGGGATATCTGTCGAGGTCCAAGGCACGCGCTGGCGGCCCGCCCCGGGAGGCTGGGCCAGGCCCCAACGCGTGCCCGCCTGCCCCGCCTGCCCGCCTGCCGCCTCACGCCTCCGCCAGGCCGCTGAGCCCCAACCCGGCCGCGGCGCGCCGATCCCCGCCCCTTGGCCCGCCCGCTTGCCGGTCCCGCACGAGCCTCTGTCACCCGATGGCGGCCAGAGGGCATGCCGACGGGCTGGCGTTGCGGCCCGGGCGCAGCCGGAGTCGACCTCGATTCGCCTGGTCAGCGCTCCGGCAGCCAGAGCGCGGCGCCTTCGGTCGGCAGGGCCTCGGCGAACAGGAAACCCTGGGCCTCGCGGCAGCCCAGGCGCAGCAGCTGTTCCGCCACCGCGTCGCTCTCGACGCCCTGGGCCACCAGGCGCAGTCCCAGGGCCTGGGCCAGGCCCACGGCGCCGCGCAGCACGGCGGCCGCCGCCGGATCGCTGGAGAGGCGCACGGCGAAGGAGCGATGCACCTTGAGGCCGGTCAGCGGCAGATGCACCAGGCGGCCGAGGGAGGTGTGCCCGGCGCCGAAGTCATCGATCCAGATCGAGGCCCCGAGTTCGGCCAGACGGCGCATGGCGTCCGAGGCCGCGGCGTAGTCGCGGGTCAGCAGGTTCTCCGGCAGCTCGAAGCAAAGCTGGCGCCCGGACAGGCCGAGGTCCGCCAGGTGGGCGGCCAGCTCGGGCACGAAGCGCTCGCTGTGCAGCTGCTGGGGGCTCAGGTTGAAGTGCAGGCGCGGCTCGTGGCCCTGCTCGCGCCAGCGGGCCAGCTGTTCGAGCACCGCCGGCAGCACGCGCCGCTCGAGCTCGGCCAGCCGCCGGCCGCGCACCACCGCTTCGAGGAAGTCCGAGGCGCACAGGAGGCCCAGCTCGGGATGGCGCCAGCGCAGCAGCACCTCGAAGCCGAGCGTGCGCGAGCGCGCGCCGACCGCCGGATCGAGGGACACGATCGGCTGGTAGTGGGCCAGCAGCTGATCCTCGGCCAGGGCCGCCTCCAGGTCGCCTTCGAGCCGCCGCCGGCGGGCCGCTTCGGAGGCAAACTCGGCGTCGTAGAGCGCGGTGCGCGCCTTGCCGCGGCGCTTGGCCAGGTACATGGCTTCGTCGGCGCGCTCGAGCAGCTCGGCGGCGTCGAGCTCGCTGCCGGGCGCCGCCAGCGACAGGCCGCAGGAGGCCGAGATCGCCACGGGGCCTTCGGAGGTCTCGAAGGGACGCGCGAACTCGCTGACCAGGCGGTCGGCGATCGCCAGGCCCTCTTCGGGGGCCTGCACCTCGTCGATCAGGATCACGAATTCGTCCCCGCCGAGGCGCGTGACCACGTCCTGGGGCCGCACCAGACGCTCGAGCAGCTTGGAGACGGCGATCAGCAGCTCGTCGCCCAGGGCGTGGCCGTGGGTGTCGTTGATGCCCTTGAAGCCGTCCAGGTCCACGAAGATCAGCGCCAGGTGGCGCTCCTTGCGCACGTTGCGGGCCAGGGCGCGGCGCAGGTGTTCGACGAAGATCTGGCGGTTGCACAGCCCGGTCAGCGGGTCGTGCTCGGCGCGGTGGGCGAGCTCCTGCTCCTGGGCCTTCCTGGCCTGGATCTCGAAGCACATGCCCACCTGGCCGATCGGCTCGCCGCCGTCGCCGTAGAGCGGCGCGGCGCGCTCGAGCACCCAGCTCCAGCCGCCGTCCGCGCGGCGCATGCGCAGCTCGGCCTCCCACTCGCCGCCCAGGGCCTGGCGCTCCTGCACCCCGGGGCGGTCGGCCGGGTGGATGCGCTCGAGCCAAGCCTCCTCGCTCTCCTCGCTGCTGCCCGCGGCGGGGCTGCCGGCCCCGCGCCAGACCCGCCGGCAGTCCCCGGCCAGCTGGCGCCAGACGAGCAGCGGCAGGCAGCCCAGGCTCTGGCACAGCTCGCGCTCCCACGCCTCGAGCGGCGCCGCCGGGGCGGCGATCGGCTGGCTCGGTTCACGGCCGGTGGTGGGCCTGGGGGCGGTCATGGGGCGGGAAGGCTATGCAGGGCGCTGCGGAGCGCAAGCGGGCAAACAGGGTACGGCGCTCGCCGATCCTTGGGGCCAGAAGTTGGGGTCCCGCGCGGGCGGAGCGCTTGGACACAATTGGGTCACCGCTCGGGCTGGGGACGGGGCGAGCGCCCGGGGCTGCGGAAACGACCGGCGCGGCGGCTGGCGGCGGAGCAGCGGCGCGGGTCCAGCGAGTGTGCGCCTGCTGGCAGGTCCAGAGCCGCCGGGCCTCGCGGTCGCCTGGCCTCACAAGCCGAGTTTCGTCGCCAGGGCGTCGATCGTGGCCGGCGCATAGCCGGCGTAGTGGTTGTTGGCGAAGGCGAATACCTCGTCCACCCCGGGCGCCAGGCGCGCGAGCAGCGCCGCCCAGCGCGCCAGCCGCGGCTCCTGGTCGAGGACGATCCGATCGAAGCGCTCCGCCGCGGCTTCGGTGCGCTGGCGGTCGCCGATCAGGCGCGCGTAGAGGAAGCGTGCGCTCAGCAGGGACTGCGGCTCGCCCCCGAGTTTCGCCGGCCATTCGTCCGGATGGGGCAGGTAGGCCAGGTCGACCAGCGCCAAGCCGGCGCCGCGCCGCCGCAAGAGGGCCAGCAGCTCGGGTCCGATCCAGGCCTTGTTGCGCACCTCGACCGCCAGGCGCGGGCCGCTCGGCAGGGCATCCAGCAGGCGCTCGAGGCGCTCGAAAAACGGCGCCGGGCCGGGGAACGCGCGCTGATTGAAGTAGGGGAATTGCAGCAGCAGGGGACCCGCGCGATCGCCGAGCTCGGCCATGGCCTCCAGGAAACGTTGGGCGTCCGCGAGGGCCTCGGGCCGGTCCAGGATGCGCTCGGGATCCGGGCTGGCGCCGGAGCCGCCGTGGACGACGCTGCGCGGGAACTTGGCGCACAGGCGGAAGTCCTCGGGCAACTTGTCGCGCCAGCCGCGGGTCAGCCGGGTCGTCGGCACCCGGTAGTAGGTCACGTCGGCTTCGACCGCCCGATAGCGCTGGGCGTAGAGCGTCAGGAACAGGCCCGCCGGCGTGCCCGGGGGATAGAAGGGACCCACCCAGGCGGGCTCGGACCAGCTCGAAGTGCCGAGGCGCCAGTCGGTCATCCGCGGCTGCGCACCGGGCGCGTCAGCTCATAGCTGACCGACAGGGTGATCGTCTCCCCGGACCATTCGTCCTGCAGGGAGGTGAAGCCGCCGGCCTCCAGCCCGACGCGCAGGGCCGGCCAGGGCCGGAAGGCGTAGCCCGCGCCGTAGACGTGCATCAAGCCCGAGCCGTTTTCGATCTCCGCGCCGCCGCCGGCGCCCAGGTGGTACTGCAGGAAGAAGTCGCCGGGGTTGTCGAGCAGCTCGAGCACCGGCAGGTGGTAGCGCAGGCCGATCTGGCCCTCGCGATAGCCCGCCGATTCGCCGCCGTAGGCGCCCAGGGCGCGCATCGACACGCCCCAGGCGGAATCCACCCGCCGTTCGGCCCCGACGCCCAACAGCTGCAGCGTCTCCTCGACCGGGGCGCCCGCGGCCAGGGCGCCGCCGTCGGGATCCTGGAAGCGGTGCAGCACGTCGAGCTGCCAGGTCTCGAGATCGACCGCATCGTCGAACAGCCCCTGACCGCGGGCTCCGCTGCCCGGCCGCAGCTCCACCGGCCGCGGCGCGTAGCGCAGACCGCCGCCCAGGGTCCAGCCGTCCAGCTCGCCGTCGGGCGCCACGCCGTAGCCGCCGTGCAGGCCGATGCGCCAGTTCTCGTCGGCGATCGTTTCGAGCCCCAGGCGCCCCTCGGTGTAGAGGCCGCCGCCGGTGTCGACGCCGCCGCCGCCGGCGGGACCCGCCAGCGCTTCGAGGCGCGCCTGCAGCACCTCGGGCACGACGCTGAAGCGCGCCCCGATCCCGAGCAGCGCCATCAGGAAGCCCGAGGCGTCGCCGGAGACCGCGCTGGAGACCTCGAGGGGCACGTACCAGGAGCCGCCCGCCGGGCGCTCGTAGCTCAGGGACACCAGGCCGATCGCGCTGGACAGGGGCTGGCCTTCCGTGGACACGGAGGCGCTGCTCGGCAGCAGGGTGCGGAAGCCCAGGTTGAGCGCCGAGCGGCTCTCCTCCGCTTCGATCGGTTGCAAGGGCAAGAGCTCGCCCAGGGACCAGTCGGCGGTCAGCAGTTCCTCGAAGTCGGTCAGGCCCAGGCCGATCTGCGTGCTGCCGATCTCGCCGTCCGGGGCGGCCACGTGGCTGACCTCCAAACGCAGGCCGGCCGCGCCGAACAGGCTGTGCTCGAGGGCCAGGTAGGGCCGCAGCACGAGGCCGCTGCCCCAATCCGCGTCGCCGCCGCCGCCCGCCCCCACGAACAGGCCCAGGTCGAGGCCCGCCGAGCGCGTCAGGCCGCGCCGCCAGCCGCCGCTCAGGCCGCCGTAGAAGGCCCCGCCCAGGTCGCCGGACACCGCGCCGAAGCCGCCCACCCCGAGGTAGCTGCCGCGCACCTCCGGCAGGGCGTCGAGCCAGTCGTAGAACACGCCCAGCATCCAGGCCTCGCGCTCCTCGCCGGCGGCGTTCTCCGCCCGCAGCGGCTCGGTCTGCAGCCTCCAGCGCGTCGGGCGCACCTCGACCTCGATCTCCTGCGCCGAGGCCACGCGGGCCCCGGCCACGAGCAGCAGCGCGCAGCCCGCGGCGGCGCGGCGGGGGGCAGGGCTTTCGGCAGCGGGCTGCACGGGGCAGAGCTTACGGCGACGGGCAGCGCCGGGCCGGGCTCATTCCCCCGAGGGACCGCTGGCCTGGTCCTCGGCCAGAGCCAGCTCGGCCTCCGAGACCCAGCGCAGCGCGGCCCGGTCCCGGCTCCAGAAACTCTGTGCCACCAGCTCGCGGCCGCGGCCCAGGGCCTGCAGGGCCCGCGCTCGCTCGCCGGTGCGCAGGGCCGCCAGGGCCTGGATCGCGAACAGCTCCGGGCGCTCCTCGAGGCCCGCGCGCAGGGCCCGGTCGGCGTTGGCCAGGGCCGCCGAGGGCCGCCCGGCGCGCAGCTCGAGCGCCGCCAGGGTGCGCAGATGGATCGGCGCGGGCTCCATGCGGCTGAGGGCCTCCTCGGCCTCGCGCAGGGCGGCCTGGTGCTCGCTCGGGTCGCGGTCCGGGTCGCAGGCCACGCGCCAGCCGTCGAGCAGCACCTTGGCCGGGTTGCTGAGCGCTTCCGCGGCGTCCTCCAGCAATCCCCCCAGGGGCTCGAGGTCGCGGCGGCGCTGCTCCAGCAGGCTTTCGAGGTCGCGGGCCAGCTCGAAGCTGCGCAGGGCGCTCAGCAGGCTGGAGCCGCCCGCGCCGGACTCCACCGGCCGGCGCGCCAGGGGCCGCGTCTCGAACAGGCGCAGCTCGCCGTCCTTGGCGAGGCTGGCCAGGCGACTGCCGTCGTTGCTGAAGGCGGCGCTGACCAGCGGGGCGCCCGAGCCCTCGAGCTCGAGCAGGTTCTGGCCGAGCAGCGGGTCCCAGATGCGCAGGCTGCCGTCGAGGCTGGCCGAGACCAGGCGCTCGCCGTCGGGGCTCTGTACCAGCGCGGTGATCGCATCGCCGTGGCCGTCCAGGGCGATCGGGTCCACCAGCTGCGGCGCGCCGTCGCCCGTCCTGGCGATGCGCCAGAGCCAAGCGCCCGATCCGACCGCCTGGACCAGCCGATCCTGGCGCGTATCGATCAGCAGCGGGCCGGCTTCCAGGGACCGGCGCGGGGACAGCTCGGCCCGCTGCCCGTTGAGGGAGCAGGCCAGCTCGGCGCACAGCGCCAGGGACAGGCAAGCGGCGTGTTCGATGGCGATCTCGGGCGGGCAGCAGCGCGGGCCCCCGCGGCCGCTGCCGAGCTCGATCAGCTGCAGGCTGCCGTCGTCGCCCTCGGCCACCAGCAGGCGCTCGAGGCTCGAGAGCGCCAGGCGCCGCGGCGCGCTGCTCCCGAGCGGCAGGATCTCCGGCCGCTGCCAGCTGCCGCCGGGCGCGGGGATGGCGAACACCAGCGCCAAGGAGCCGGCCCCGGCGGGCCCGCTGGCGCCGCGCGGCGGCGCCTCGAGGGCCAGGGCCAGCAGCGTGCCTTCGGCCGACAGGGCCGCGGCCCGCACCGGCTGCGGGCTGGCGGGGCCGCGCGAGAGCTCGCGCCCGTCCGCGCTGGAGAGCTCGACCGGCGCGCCGCCGCTGACGCCCAACAAGCGCCCGCCCTGGCCGCCCGCGAACGGCCCGAACTGCAGCGGCGCGCGCAGCGCCAGGCGCTGGCCCTGGCGCGTCGCGCGCGCATCGAAACGCCGTCCGCTGGCGCCGCCGGAAAAGGCCCACAGCCCGCGGTCTTGATCCACGAACATCACCGCCGGCTGCTCGCCGGGCGCCGGCGCGCGCAGGCTGGTGATCGCCTGGCTCTGGTAGGGGGCCCACAGCTTGACGCGCCCGTCGGCGCTGCTGCTGACCAGCGTCTCGGCCAGCGGGTCGTAGGCCAGGCTGGTGATCGCATCCAGGTGGCCCTGCAGGCGGTTGATCTCGAGGCCTTCCTCGAGGTCGTAGATGCGCAGCGTTCCGCTGGCGCCGCCCAGGGCCACGAGTTGGCGCGCGCCGGCCCGCGGCGGCTCGATGCGCAGCGCGCCCGTGGCGGATTCGAAAGGTTGGGGCAGGTCGCCGCCCACCAGGCACAGGGCGCTCGGGTCCGGCTCGGGCAGGCGCAGGGACAGCAGGCGCCCGCCGGATTCGGCATCGTGCATCTCGAGCACCCCGCCCTGGCTGACGTGGATCAAGCGCGAACCATCGCCGTCGAAGCACAGGGCCGCGAGCGGCTGGCGATGCTCGGCGACGAAGCGCATTCCGCCGGGGCCCTCGGTGTCGAGCACGCGCACCACACCGCCCAGCCCGCCGACGGCCAAGCGCCGCCCGCGCGGGTCCCAGGCCAGGCAGCGCAGCCGCTCCTCGGAGAGGTCCACGGTCGCCGACCAGCGGCGCCTTTCGAGGTCGTAGAGCGCGAGCCGCGCCGGTTCGAAACCCGTGGGGGCGAGCAGCAGGGCCAGGCTGCGCCCGTCGGGCGAGAAGGCCAATTCGCGCACCGCCACCTGGTCTGGTCCAGGGCCCTGGAGCGGGCTCCATTCGCTGGCCCCCGGCTCCACCAGGTACAGCCCGCCCTGCTCGTCCGCCAGGGCCAAGCGCCCCGTGCCCGCCGCGGCCGCCACGCGCGTCAGCGCGCGGCGCGTCGAGCCCTTGGGCCGCAGGAATTCGGCCAGCGGCTCGCCGCCGCTCGGGTCCCACAGGCGCAGGCCGCCGTCGGCGCCCACGCTGGCGATGAACTCGCCGGGATTGACCGCCACATCGGCCGCGCCGCCGCGGTGGGCCTCCAGGCTGCGCCGGCTGGAGTCGGTCTGTTGGCGCAGGTGCGACCATTCGAAGCCGCGCAGGTCCTCCTCGCAGGCCTCGATGCCGCGGCGCGCCTCGGCCAGGTTGCCCACGGACAGCGCCAGCTGCGCGGCCAGCAGGTTGGCGGCATAGGTCGAGTGGCGCGCGCGTTCGGCGCTCAGGCGCGCCCCTTCGCTCTGCAGGCGCGCCAGCTCGCGCTGCTCGTCGGCCACCCGCCGCCCCTTCTCCGCCGCGGCGGTCTGCAGGCGTTCGATCGCCAGGGCCTCGTTGGCCAATTCGCTCTGGATCTCGGCCCGCTCGCGCTGGAAGGCTTCGTCGCGCCGCGCCGCCTCCGCCAGCTCGAAATTGCGCTGCGCGTCCTGCCGCGCGAGCTCGGAGGCGTTGCGTTCGCGCTCGAGCTTCACGAGGTTGCTCTGCTGCTGCCAGATGAAGGCGATCGTGCCGACCAGGGCGCCGCTGACCACCAGGCCGAAGGCGGCGCTGGCCAGGCGGTTGCGCTGCACCCACTTGCGGGCCCGGGCCGCCAGGCCGCGCTCGTAGGCCAACACCACGCGCCCGTCCAGGAAGGCGCGCAGGTCCTCGGCCATCTCGATCATCGAGGCGTAGCGCGCCTCGGGATCCCTGGCCATGGCCTTCTCGGCGATCGCCACCAGCTCGCCGGGCACGTTCTTCTCGAGGCGCCGGATCGGCACCAGGTCGTGGGCCAGGATCAGGTCCAGCAGCGGCCGGCCCGAGGCCTTGGTCAGCGGGTCCCCGAAAGGCCGGTGGCCGGTCAGCACCTGGTACAGGATCGCGCCCATCGAATACACATCGGCGCGCGGCCCGACCCGCCGCTTCTCGCCGCGGGCTTGCTCCGGGGCCATGTAGCCGGGCGTGCCGACCACATCGCCGTCGAGGGTCTCGACCGAGGGGCGCGCGCCGCCCTCGGGGCCTTCGAAGCGCTCCGTGGAGACCGGCGCCGGGCGTTCGGCGGGCTCTGCGGCCGGCTCCGCCGCGTCCCCTTCCGCCTGGGCCTCGCCGCCCGCCGCGCCCAGCACGCGCGCCAGGCCCCAATCCATCACGTAGGTCTCGCCGAAGCGCCCGACCATCACGTTCTCGGGCTTGAGGTCGCGGTGGATCACGCCGCGCGAATGCGCAAAAGCCACGGCTTCCATGGCCGTGCGCACGTGGTTCAAGAGCCGCGCGCGCGTCCAGCCGGGCTGGCCCTGGCGCACCCACTCGATGGCCTTGCCGAGCTCCTGCCCGATCACGAGCGGCATCGTGAAATAGAGCCGCCCCTCCGGATCGACGCCGATGTCGTGCACCGGCAGGATGCCCGGGTGGTCGAGCTGGGCGGTGATCTGCGCTTCCTCGAGGAAGCGCGTCAAAAGGCGCGCATCCGGCGGCCGGCTGGCCGGCCCGCGGCCGCGGTCCTTGTCCGAGAGCATCACCTTCATCACCAGCGTGCGGCGCAGATCCGTGTCCCAGACCCGGCGGATCGAGCCCATGCCGCCGCGCGCGATCTCGATGCCGCCGGTGTAGCGCTCGAAGCTCGAGGCATGCTCGTCGAGGCGCTCGAGCAGCGCTTCGGAGCCGCGCGCGACCGGCGCACCCAGCTCCGGCAGCACGCCCAGGAATTCGCTGGGCGCCTCGGGCCTCGGCAGCCGCGAGCTGCTCGCCCGCCCGCCGCCCAGGGGCCGCGGCGGCGCGCCGCTCGCCGGCGGCTTGGAGGCCGGTTGCCCCGGCGCCCCGTCCGGCCCCGCCGCGACCGAGAACAGCGCCGAGCCGAGGCGCGCGTAGGCGCGCTCGAGGGCCGCGAAGTCCTCGGTCAACTCCGGCCGCCCCGAGGCCAGCTCGCGCTGGCGCGCCCGGTCGCCGCGCCGCAAGGCCTCCAGGTAGCCCTGCAGGATGGCGCTGATTTCGGCGGGCGTGGGGGGCATGGAACGGGGGGCGTGCCAGCGCCCGGCGGGGCGCCTGGCGCGGGGTTTCGATCGGGCGGGGGACCGCGCGGGCAGCGGTCCGGGGGGGAGCCCGGGCGCGAGCCCAGGCCCGGGGAGCGATCCCCGGGGCGCAGTACGTCGCCGGCCGCCGCCTCGTTCGGCAGAGTTTGCCGGGATCCGGTCCCGGGCGCTCCCCCGCTAGAGCCGCCGGGGACCAAGGCGGGGCTCCCCGGCAGCTTCCCAGCCCGCTGCGGCTTCGGTCGGCGCGGTCGGGGAGCGGGCCGGCCCTGGGCGGGCCCACACGCCCCGACGGGTCGAGCTGGCGCCTCGGACGACCCGCTCGCTCTGGATGGAGCAGATCAGCCCCGCTGGGGGTCCAGGGCCGCGCCGGCGGCGTCGAAGCAGGCGATCGGCGGAAAGAGCGCGCTGGCGGGCTGGAACTCGCTCGCCAGCAGGCTGTAGACGCAGGCGTCCCGGGGGGCCGCATCGCCCGGGCCGGGCAGCTGGGCGCGCAGCACGCCGTCGAGCTGGAAGCCCAGCGCCTCGGGGATGCGCCGGCTCTGCAGGTTCTCGGGCACGACCCGGATCTCGAGCTTGGCCAGCCCGAGGCGCTCGAAGCCGAGGCGCACCAGGGCGGCTGCCGCCTCCCGGGCGAATCCGCGGCCGAGGTGCGGCTCGGCGAGCCAATAGCCGATCTCGAGGGCCGCCGGGCCGTTCTGGCGCCGATGCAACCCGATGCCTCCCAGCAGCCGGCCCGGTTGCTGGGCGGCGGGCGGGCGCCGGGGTCCGGGTGGCTCCGGGGCCAGGGCGGAGGGGCCGGCGGCGCGGGCCAGGGCCCGCGGGCCCTCGAAGATCCCGAACACCCGGTCGCCCCCGGAGTCGAAGTCGGCGCGCCGAGCCAGGATCCAGGCCAGCTTCTCGGCGCGGCTTTGGGGCTCGGCCTCGGCCCAGGGCAGGAAGCGCGCCAGGTGCCGGCGGCTGCCCGCCAGGACGGCCTGCAGGCTGTCCGCGTCGCCCGGTTCGAAGCAACGCAGCCACAAACGCGGGGTTTCGAGCTCGTAGATCCCGGGGTCCACGGGACTAGATTAAGGCCTCCGTCCCCCGTAGCCCCCTCCGCTGTGCTGACCGGATCCGTCCTGCTCCGAAGGTTGCTGTTGCCGTTGGCGCTCCTGGCCGCGGCAGGCGCCGCCGCCGAACCGCCCCGGCTCGCCGGACCGACCTCCGCGCCCGCTGCCGGACCGGCGGCCCAGGCCGAAACGCAGGACTCGAGCGCCCTGCTGCTGCCGCCGCGCGAGATCGCCGGCTTTCCGGTGAGCGTGCGGCCCCCGGCGGGCGTCGAGTGGACCGACCGCGGCCCGCGCTTCGAGGACGAGCGCCTGTTCCTGACCGGGATCGCGGGCACCTCGCGCCTGCACCTGGCCTTCTACCTGCCGCCGAACCCCGCTGCCGAGCCCGACGGCGCCCTGCGCGACACGGTCTTCGCCTACAGCCAGGACAAGGACAATCCCTACCGCTTCGGCGACTTCGCCTACCTGTCGGGGGCCTTCGGCAGCGCGCCGTACCTGGCCAGCGTGCGCGCCGGCAAGCAGGTCGGCACCGACACGGTCGGCGAGCTGCACCTGCTGGCCGGCCTGACCGAGCGCGGGGCTTACATCTGCGAGCTGTCCGTGGAGCCGGTGCCCAGCGGCGACCTGGCCGCCGCCGTGGCCGCCTTCTTGAAGCAGGGCCTCGCCTACCAGGGTCCCCTGCGGGATCCGGAATGGACCGAAGAGGAGGTCGAGAAGCGCATCCTGGAGGATTTCCCCGAGAGCGTGCGCGAGGCGCGCCAGCAGGTCGTGCGCACCAAGCACTACATCGTGCTGGGCAACTCCTCGGGCGCCAAGGCCTTCGGGCGCGAGATCGAGGAGCACTATCAGCGCATCCAAGCGACCTTCCCCTTCCCGGAGATCGAAGGCCGGCGCTTGATGCCGGTGTATCTGTTCCGCAACCGCGCCGATTACATCGAATTCTACGTGCACATCACCGGCGGCCAGGTCTCGCGCGAAGCGGCGGCCCAATCCGGCGGCCACGCCTGGCGCGACTACTACGCCACGCACTACGAATCGCCCAAGGACCCGACCCACATCCACGAGCTGACCCACCAGATCTTCACCAACCGGCTGTTGCTGCCCGGCGGCGGATCTTGGTTCCAGGAGGGCGCCGCCGTGTTCATGGAGACCGGCTACGCCCCGGAGGAGGAGCAGGGCGTGATGAACTTCGGCCGCGCGGCCGCGAAAAAGGGCGAATACCAGCCCTTCAAGCAGTTCATGGCCACCGAGAGCCTGCTCTATTCGAACCAGGGCGGCGAGGATGGCAAGCCGGGCGCCGGGCCGAGCGCCGGCCAGGCCTACACGCAAGCGGGCACGATCTATTGGTTCGTGATGAAGGACCCGCGCACCAAGGCCAAGGCCCAGGAGTGGGTGCATGCCCTGGGCGCGCTGCCGCGTGGGGACCTGGCCGCCATCGAGGGCGCCCTGCAGCGCGTCTACGGCGTCGACATCGCCGGCTTCGAGGCCATGTACATCGACTTCTGGAAAAAGCCCAAGAAGTGATCCCGGACAGCCCCGGAAGGAGCTGCGCGGGCCGACGCCGGTCGAGGATTTCGGTTCCCGTGGGGGCCCGAACGAGGGCCCATCGGCGGGGCGCGCCGATCGACGGCCCCCGGGTCGCGTCCCAGTGCCCGCGACCGCCCGCCGGGGCAGCCGCAGGGGCTCGGGCTTCGGCGGGTTCGGGGTCTGTGGGCGGCTGTTCGCGGCGCCCGTCCGTCAGCCGCCGCGGCTCGGCACCAGGAGCGGCGCGCGCAGATAGTGCTCGAGCTCGCGGCCCAGGGTCTCGGCGTCGCGCTCGCCCAGCTCCACCAGGCGGCTCAGGTAGTCCGGCTGGAACATCAGCAGGCTCAAGAGGTCGTTGCTGCGCGTCTCGCGCGTGCCCCAGCCGCGGGTCAAGAAGCGCAGCCCGGGGGGCAAGCGCGCTTCGTAGTCGTTCGCCAGCCGCCCCAGATCCCGCGAGGGCCGCACCACGGCCACGTTGACCGGGCGCAGGTTGGCTGGGCGCGCCGCGCCGAGGCGCGCCAAGAGGTCGTTGATGCGCGCCAGGTTGAGCGCGTCCTGGTCCAAGCTGTCGAGGAACACCGCGTTCAGCAGGGCGCCGGCCACCTGGGCCGGCGGCGGATCGTCGCCCGGCGTCGGATCGAGGCAGCCGCGGCTCTGCACGAAGCGCGTCGACACCGCCAGGATGCGCTCGGCGCCGAGGTGCACGGCCGGCGAGAGGGGCGCGGTCAGGGCGATGCCGCCGTCCCCGAACCACGATCCCATCAAGCGCACGGGCGGGAACAACAGCGGCAGGGCCGCCGAGGCCAGCACCTGCGAAAGCACCAGCGGCCCGGGCACCGAAATGCGCTGGCGGCGCTCCCAATTCTCGATCAGCGTGCCCTGCACCCAGGTGACCGAGCAGCCGGTGTCGTAGTTGGTGCCGGTGACGGCCACCGCCTCGAGCTGCCCGTTGGCCAGGTTGCGCGCGATCCCCGGCAGGTGCCCGCGCTCGTCGGCGCCCAGGGCCTGCGCCAGGGTCCCGACCAGCGGCGTCGTGTCGACCAGGCCCTGGCGCGAGCGCGAGCGCACGCGCCCGGCGGTCAAGAGCCGCGCGCTCCAGCCGGCCACCAGCCGCGACAAGGACAAGCCGCCGGTCTCGATCACGTCCCCGACCCCGATCGAGAGCCACAGCTCGCACAGCCGCCGCGTGCGCTCGCGCCAATCGCCCTGGGCCTGCGCCAGGAAGGCCGCGTTGATCGCGCCCGCCGACACCCCGGTCAGGATCGGAAAGGCCAGATCCGGCATGCGCCGGCACAAACCCGCCAGCAAGCCCGCCTGATAGGCCGCCCGCGCCCCGCCCCCGGTCATCACCAACGCCAGCTTCGGGCGCCGCGGTGCTCCCTCGGGAGCCTGCTCCAAGGCGGTGGCCTGCATCGACCCCAACTTAGCCAAGCCCCGCCCGCCACCGGTCGCCGAACCACCCCCCGGGAATTCCTTTCCGGTACGGGCCTGCCGACCACAGCGCCCTTGCCCGGCCTGCACCGCGCGATCGCTCGACACCGACCCCGGACCTCGCCCGGTGTCAGGGCAGTTGCCGCCTGGTTCGGGGAGCCGGGGGGCCGATGGGGTGTCTCGGCTGGCGGTCGTTCCCGACCGTGCTTCGGCCCGCCGCGCCTGTCGGCCTGGCGACCGTGAACCGCTGCGCCGCTCGCTTGGGCGCCGGCCGGAGCTTGCGGAGGCTTCCAGGCGTCCCGGGGAGCGAGCAGGCGGGGCCTCAGCTCGAGCGAGCCAGCGGCGGGGCCCCGCTGCGAAACCCGGGCTGGAGCGGGCCCGTGGAGCCTGGCCTGCTCGGGTTCACTGCAGGATGGCCTGCTGCAGGTCGTGCCGAGCAGCCTTGATGGCTTCTTGGTGTTGCTCGCAGCCCGGGACGTCGCCGGATGTCAGGCGGCAGGACGCGAACCACTCGCTGCCCCCATAAAGCATTAGGCCGAGCAGCTTCCCAGTGGGGGCCGAGGGTCCGCCATTCGAAGGCGCGCTGCTGCTGGTCGCCGGCTCCCCCACGCGCCGGCGCTCGAAGTCGCCGCTGGCGAGCTTGGATTCGGCGGCATACAATTGAGCCCATAGGAAATCCCGTTGGAGTCTAGCCAACTGAGAACTATGGACTCGTGCCCGCTCGAGCGCCAACTCCAGGCTGACCGCTGGTTCTGCTTGGCGCTCTAGCAGGAGCCTTACCGCCCGCTCGAGGTTCGCGTGCTCGCCTCCGCTCAACGCGAAACCGGCCAGGGTCTCGTCGGTGTGCTCTATCGACCGTCGCAAGGGCGAGAGCATCGCCTGGATGGCTTCGTCGGCGACGAGCTCCCAGCCTTGGCCCGCAGCCTTTTCCGTCAGCGATTCGGCATTGGTTGTAGAGGGGGACCGCCCAAGGCCCACCGGGAGATCGGATTCCGCTGTCTGCTTGGTTCCTGTCGAGGAGCTCGGCTTGCCAAGCGAGAGATCCGAGAACTTGCCCCGGTCGCGCTCGAGATCGGCAGCCGTTCCGGATGCTCCAATCGGGTCCTCACCACTACCAAGGCCCGTGAAGACTGCGAGGAGTACCCCCACCAGGCCTACCAGCGCCAGGAATCCGAAGGTTGACGCGCCGACGCGCGTGTGGACCGGGCCATGGGGCCTGTCAGTCCGCGAATCAGTTCGGACGAAGAAGTCACGCAGTCCTTGGAATCTTGAGCAGATCATTGGGCGCACCCTGAGCAGCTGACGTCCATAGAGAACTTGGAACCGCTCAGCCCCCCCAAAAGGATCTCGAAGTGCAGAGACGTGTCACACGCAATTCGCGGGCGTACCCACACGAGGGGGCCCTCAGCGACCTGAGTGCCCACCTGCGAGCAAATTCGCGGGCCCTTGCTGATAGGGGGACCGGGGATGTAGAGGGTCTCGCACTGATAAATGGGAACTTGGCCGTTCACGCCTGTCACCGTCAGGGGCCAGAGCTCGTCCGTAAGCGAGCAGTACTGGCTCGGGCGGCAGTTTTCACCCACACAGGCACCATTCGTTGGCATCAAGAATCCAGAAAGAGTTGGGTAGCCAGGCTTGGGCTCCCACTTCTCATTCGTGATGGATCCTTCGCATCCGTCGCACCCGGCCAAGGTTGCGGGAACCGCCGGGCTTGCGGCGCAAGGATCAGGCTGCTCAAGGTGACCACGAGGTAGCAGCGAGGCTGAAGGGCAAGCTTCATGGCGAGAGGATTTTTTCGGGGCAAGCGGGTTTCGTGAGACGGGGCAAATCCAGGCTCACAATGTGAGTCGAGCCTGAAGCTGACGAATCAGTCAAGGGAATTCTTGCATGGCCCATCTTCATCGCTGTCGTTCCCTGGCTTGGCTCGAAGCGGGCAGCCTAAGGCCCCCCAGTCCGCAGTCAGGGACCGGCCCGCAACCAGGAGGAGGGGCTAAGTGCTTATTCCTTAGCTCTTTGCATTGGTAGCCGTCGGTGTCTCATAATCTAAACATCCGCCGCCAAGTCGACTGTTCCCGGCTCGGCCCGAGTCCCCGGGCTTCGGGCGGAGACGCGCGAAGATCATCCTGGCGAGCGAAGCCCCGGGGCCGACGGGGGGCTGCCTGGGAGCCAGCGGGGCCAGGCAAGCGCGTGCCCCGCATGGGCAATCGGTGCTGCTTTCGGACCCAAGGCGTAGGACTCTCCGGCCCGCGTGCTGGATCGACACGGAAACTACGAACGGGCGCTTCGTATCGCCGTTTGGCTATCCAGCTCCGATTCCCGGGTTCGCAGGCTCGAGACGCCTCCGCCTACGGTTCTCGCGCCGCAGGAACGCTCCGGGAAATCGACGCGCTGATGGGCATCGCCCTGGCGCTCCTCCAGCCATTTCGAATTCGCGAAATGTCTTGGGCGGGCCGCCGGTCAGAGCTCGGGGGGCAGGGGCAGGCCGAGGGCGATGAAGGCGCCGCCGGTGGGGAGGTTGTCGGCTTCCAGGCGGCCGCCGTGGGCTTCGGCGACGCGCAGGGCGACCTGCAGGCCGAGGCCGGTCGAGTCGTCGCGGGAGAGGCGGCTGGCCAGGGAGGTCAGGTCGACGCGGCCGTTCTCCACGGGGAAGCCCGGCCCGTCGTCGCTGACTTCGAAGCGCAGCAGGCCGCCTTCGCGGCGCACCTGCAGCAGCACGCGGCTGCGGGCGTGCTGCATCGCATTGGCCAGCAGGTTCTCCATGGCGCGCATCAAGCGGCGCCCGTCGGCTTCGATGATCGGCAGGCCGGATTCGATGGCGAGTTCGATCTCCAGGTTGCCCTCTTTGGCCATCGGGCGCAGGCTGGTGACCGCCGAGCGCGCCAGTTCGCCCGGGGGCACCGGCTCGCGCACCAGGCGCGGGTCGGCGTCGAGGCGCGCGATTTCGAGCAGATCCTCGGCCAGGGTCACCACGCGGGAGCCGTCCAGTTTGGCGGCTTCGATCGAGGCGCGCAGCTCGTGGGAGCCGCTTTCCTGGCGCTGCAGCTGGCGCTCGGCCCGCTCCAAGCTGGCGCGCAGGGCGGTCAGCGGCGTGCGCAGGTCGTGGCTGACCTGCGCGATCCACTCCCGGCGCTGGCGATCGCGGGATTCCATCGCCGCCAGCAGCTCGAGGTTGCGCTCGCGCATCTGGTTCATGGCTCGCGCCAGGCCGCTGATCTCGTCGTGCCCGCGCTCGGTGAAGGGCCGTTCGAGCAGCGCGACGCCGCCCTGCGTGCGCTGGGCCTCCGCGGCCAGCTGCTGGATGCGGCGCGTCACGAAACGCGAGGTCAAGACCCCCAGGAGCAGCGCGCCGATCACCGAGACGGCCACGAAAACCGAGCGCTCGAGCCAGCGCTGGCGGGCCAGGAGGCGCTCGAGTTCGCGCTTCTCGGTGGCCAGGTGGTCCGGATCGAGCAGCGCGAATTGGCACAGGTCCGGCCGGTGGGGCAGCTCCTCGGCGCGCAGTCCGTGGGTGCGGGCGTGGACCTCGGGTTCGATCAGGACCTCGGCCAGGAAAAAGTGACCCACGCGCGGATCGGCGACCGGGATCAACAGGGTCGGCCAGGCCAGATGCGGGTTGCTGCGCGGGGAGATGCGCTGGATCTTGTCGAAGGGGAACGTCCAGGTCGGTCCGACCTCCTTCAAGAGCAACGGGCTGCCGGCGATCACGCGCTGGTCCTGTGAGATAGCCAGGAAGCCGCAGCCCTTGGCGGCGTATTGGCGGGCCAGCCCATGCACGGCCTGAGGATCGAAGACGAGCTTGCCGTCGGCGTCGTTGCGCGCGCTGCGCAGCAGCGGGCCAGCGACCTGCTCGCCTACCAGCATGTGGCTGCCTTTGTCCAGGCGGTCCTCGAGGTGCGCGGCGATCGCGTCCTGGAGCCCGGGGCTGGCCAGAAGACAGCCCAGCAGCAGCAGCCCG
>JBIKLM010000268.1:0-6025 GCA_044359835.1 Planctomycetota bacterium | reverse complement strand
TCGAGCGCGGCCAGGGCTTCGAGGGCATGGCCCAGACCTGCCAGGTGGTGCGCCGCGAGCAGCTGCCGGAAGGGGCGCGGCTGGTGCCGTCTTTCGAGGAGCTCGAGCGGGACATCCAGGGGCTGATTCCGCTGTTCAACGCGGTGCGCGAGGAGAACCACCCCGAAGGCCGGGTGATCGCCCAGGGCCACGGCGAGCGCTTCGTGCTGCAATACCCGCCCCTGCCGCCCTCCAAGGCGGAGGAGGTCGATTCCTACTACGACCTGCCCTTCGAGCGCGCCTGGCACCCCGACCACAGCGCCGCCGGTGGCGTGCCGGCCCTCGAACCGGTCAAGTTCTCGATCAACACGCATCGCGGGTGCTTCGCCGACTGCTCGTTCTGCTCGATCACCTTCCACCAGGGGCGCTCGATCCAGGGGCGCAGCGAGGAGTCGATTCTCAAGGAAGCCGCCAAGCTCTCCGAGCACATCGATTTCCGCGGCACGATCACCGACGTGGGCGGACCGACCGCCAACATGTGGGGCCTGGGCTGCAAATTGCTCGAAAAAGGCAAACCCTGCCTCGATCGGGACTGCTTGACCCCCGATCCCTGCCCGGCTTTGCGGCTCGACAAGCAGAGCGAGGGCTATCGGCGCCTGCTGGGCCTGGTCAAGCGCACCCAAGGCGTCAAGCACGCCTTCGTGTCCAGCGGCGTGCGCTACGACATGCTGCGCGGCAAGGACGGCAAGACCCTGCCCCTGCACGACGCGCTGGTGGGCGAGCACACCTCCGGGCGCATGAAATTGGCCCCCGAGCACGCCGACCCGGACGTGCTGCGGCTGATGAACAAGCCGGTGTTCGGCAAGTACGAGCAGTTCGAGACCGAATACAGCCAAGCCTGCGAAGCCCAGGGCAAGGACCAGTACCTGGCCAACTACTTCATCGTCGGGCACCCCGGCACGACCCTCGAGCGCGCCGTCAACCTGTTCGAGAAGCTGCTCGAGCGCAACTACTCGCCCGAGCAAGCCCAGGAATTCCTGCCGCTGCCGATGACCCGCGGCATGGTCCAGTTCGCCACCGGCAAGGACCCGTTGACCGGCGAAGAGGTCTACGTGCCGCGCTCGATGAAGGAGCGCAAGATCCAGAAGGCGCTGGTGCGCTGGAAGGATCCGGACAACCAGCGCCTGGTGGAAGGCGCGCTGACGGAAACCGGGCGCACGGACCTGCTGCCGCTCTTCCGCCGGCTGCTGGAGGAAGAAAAGCAGAAATTGGCCCGCGGCGGCGGAGCGCATCGCAAGCAGGCGCGCGGCAAGTCGCGGCTCTTCGCGGGCGCGCGCGGCGGCGAGAATCAGGACCTGGATCCGGCCGGCTGAAAAGGAGCATCGGCTCGGGCTGCGCCCGAGCGGTCAGATCAGCCCGTCCGCTTGCCTTGGGGCCGCCATCCGGCGGCGGCAGGGGCAGAGGCAGCACCGACGCGAAACTCCGCCTCTTGACCGGCCTGCGGGGGCTGCCGTTTCGACCGCGGAAGGCCTGCCCAAAGGGGCCCGCCGGGCTCGCTTGCTGGCTCTCGGGGCAAAGAATAAAAAAGCGCCCGTGGCAGGGCCCGGTCGTGGGGATCCGCCGCTAGGGCAGGGCCTGTGCCCCCGGGCCGGCGGCGGAGGCTCCCCGCAGGTCCCGCGCAGGCCCTCGGTTCCCCAGGGAAAGCCCGGACCCTCGCCCGCGCCGCGGAAGGGCCCCGTCGAGGTGCCTGGCGGTTTGCCGAATTCCTGGGCAGGATCGAGGTCAAGGCCGCGGCGCCGCCAGTGCCCACGGCCCCCGACCCCCACCAAAGAGAGGAGTCCGATGCGAATCCAGTTCTTCCACGTGGTTTTGTCCTGCGCGCTCAGCGCCCTGCCCGCTTTCGCCGGCGATCTGCTGGTGGACCCGAGCGCGGGCGCCCCGGCCTTCACGACCATCCAGGCGGCGATCAACGCGGCCAACGTCGGCGACCGCATCCTGGTCGCACCCGGCCTCTACCCGGAGCGGCTGTCGATCTCCAAGGGCATCGAGCTGGTGGGCGCGGGTCCCTCACTAACCCAGGTGCGCCCGACTCAGGTCAATGCAGCGCCTTTCACCCTGGCCCAGCCGCCGATCGCGATCCAAAACCTGCCCGCGGGACAGCGCCTGCGCATCAGCGGAATGCGCTGCTCTTCTCAGCACAACGGCGGCGTGCTTCCAGCCCTGGCGATGCTCGTGGCCTTCGACTGCCAGGGGCGCGTCGAGCTCTCGGATTTGGTGCTCGATCTCTCGAGCTACAGCCAGACGGGGTTCGGAACGTTCTCGGGTACCCTGCGCTTGATCAACTGCGCTCAGGTCGTGGCCGACCGAGTTGTCTGCATCAATAGCCTGCAGGGAAACCCGAGCCTCGGCGGAAGCGGATTCTGGGGACAGGCCGGCGCCGGTGTCTTGAACTCCCGTGCGTGGTTCAACTCGTGCTCGTTCACGGGTCAGAATGGTGTCCCTGTGGCCCCGCTCTTCCCCCAATTTACATCGGGCGGCGGCGGCTCGGGGCTGTGGGTCATCGGTTCCGAGGTCGAAATCGCGCGCACGTTCGCGCAGGGCGGCACCGGTTCGGCCTACGTGAGCCTGGGGCAGGCGCCGGTGGCCGGCGGCGCGGGCCTGTGCGCCGTGGGCAGCACGGTGCGCCTGATCGGCGGTGCCTCGAACCTGCTCCAAGGGGGTGCGGCGATCGACATACCGCCCCCGAGC
Source organism: Planctomycetota bacterium (assembly GCA_044359835.1). Lineage (GTDB taxonomy): Bacteria > Planctomycetota > UBA1135 > UBA1135 > JBIKLM01. Next base: position 3,298 of record JBIKLM010000268.1, on the reverse strand, counting down.
GGCCTGACCGGCGCGGCCGGAGCCGGCGTGCTGATCGACGCCACATCGAGCCTGGTGCGCGCCAGCGACACCGCCGTGGCGGGCGGCGCGGGCGTCGGCAGTCAGCCCCCGGCCCCGGCCTTCCAAGTCGCCCCGGGCGGGCAGCAGGTCGACCTGACGCGGCGCCTGCCGAGTCTGGCCCTGATCCCCGGCACGGTGCCGATCGGCCAGCCCCTGACGATCGACTACCAAGGCGAGCCGAACAGCGTGCACCTGCGCGCCCTGTGGGTCAGCAGCGGGCTGGCGCTGCCCCTTCCCGGCATCGGCGGCAGCCTGCTGCTGGACCCGTCGACCCTGGTGCAGACTTTGCCGGTGGTGCTCGACGGCGCCGGTCAAGCGCAGGTCCAGAGCGGCATCCCGAACAACCCGAACTTCATGGGCTTGACGCTGGTGGAGCAATCCGCGCAGGTCGCCGGCTCCGACATCGACCTGGGCGTCCCGGCGATCCTGAACGTGAGCTTCTGATCGACGAGCGGAAGCAACGCCTCCGGCCTGGGCCGGAGGCGTGCGCCCGGTCTGCACGCATTTCGGCGGTCCGATTCCGCAGCCCAGCCTGCGTTGTGTGTGCGCGCAGCCCCAACCGGTCGAGCCAGGTCGGCCCGGCGCAGGGGTCCCCCAGCAGGCGCGCCGACGGCCCCAGAGTCGGCAGCTGCCCCGAAGCCCCGAAGCCTACGAGTGAGCCATGAAGAGGTTCGAACCTTCCGTCTGTGCGCGGCTGCTCAGCAGCCTGCTGCTGGCCGCCCCCAGCTTGGGTCAGGGCCAGTTCACGGTCGATGACAACGGACCGGCGGACTTCGCCAGTCTGCAGGTCGCGATCGACAGCGTCGCCGATGGCTCCGTGCTCCTGATCCAACCCGGAAGTTATGGGATCGTAACGGTGACCCATCCGGTGGTGCTGCTGGGCAGGCCCAACGGGCACGACCGACCCAAGGTTGCGTACCTCAATGCGATCGGCATCGACTGGGTCGACGTGGTCTCCCTGGACATCACCGGCCTGATCCTGGAGTCGCTGCCGGGCCGTAGCCTGGTTGAGGACGTCCGTACCTTTGGGGGGGCCTATTTCACGGACGTGCGCGAGCTGTTCGTTGCGTGCTGCGTATTCGACCATTCCGGTACCAGCACGCCCTTCCTAGGCATGCCCGGAGTCAGCGTCGATGGGACCGTCAGCGCGCCGGCATCCCGGGTCCAGTTCGTCGATTGCCGACTGCGCGGCGGGCGCGGAACCCCTTTCGATCTCACCGACGGGGACGGCGGCCCCGGCTTGAGGACCCTACGCGCTGAAGTGCTCCTGTCCGGCTGTACGGTCCAAGGCGGCTTGGGCACCGCCGGTGTATTCAGCCCAGGGGCGCCCGGAATCGGCGTCGAGTGCCAATCGGGTTCTCTCGAGATCCGGGGTCGCTCGACCGACATCGTCGGAGGCGCCTTGCAGTTCCTGGGCGGCCAGTGGGTGCAGGGCGCCGCGGTGCTCACCTATGCCGGGGCGCAGGTCGAGTACTCGAATGTGACCCTCCAGGGTGCGATCCCCGCCTGGGTGACACAAGTCGAGCTCCGCCCCTGGGCGCTCTGGTCGAGCCTGCCCGGCGGCGCGTCCTTCAGCCTGCATGGCCCCTCCGGCGATGCGGCCCTCTGGGTGCACTCCTCCGCCAGCGCCTACGATCCCAGCGTGGTGACCGCCTTCGGCCTGCCGTTGACCTTGGACCTGGGCGCGGTCTTCGCCAGCGGGGGCCTCCTGCTCCAGGGCCCGGACGTAGCGGTCCCCTTGGTTTATCCCTGGCCCACGAATCCGGCCCTGCTCGGCCGGAAGATCTTCTCCCAGGCGGCTGCCATCTCCGCCCTCGACGGAACCGTGCGGGTCACGAACGGGGCAGATCTGATGCTGCGCCTTTGATGCCGCCATGCAGGCCGCACCCCGGCGCGTCGTCGGCAGCCGATAAGCCGAGCCGCGACGGGCTAGCGCCGCCGGTCGGACGGGCGGCTTCGAACCGGTCCTTGGCCGGCTCGACACTCCCTCGGCCAGCGATTCCGCCGATGCCATCCCGATAGAAGGCCATTCTCGAGCCCCGTCCGGGCCGGGTGCTTGGCCGCAGGGCCCCTAGCGGGCTTGCGAGGCCGAAAGGCGTTCCAGGGCCTGCCGCAGGGCCGGTTCCACGGTGTCCGCCAGGCGCTGGTGGCCCTCGGCGGTGGGGTGCAGCCCGTCGGCCAGGTTGAGCGCCGGGTTGCCGCCGACCCCCTGCATGAAGAACGGCACGAAGCCGATGCCGTACTCCTCGGCCAGGCGCGGATAGAGCCCGTCGAACTGTTCGGCGAAGGCGGCGTAGTTGGGCGGCAGCCGCACCCCGAGCAAGAGCACCTCGGCGCCCCCGGCCTGGCTGCCCTCGATCAAGCGGCGCAGATTCTGCTCGACCAGCCCGAGCTCGATGCCGCGCAGCCCGTCGTTGCCGCCCAGCTCGATCACCACCAAGTCCGGCTGCGAGCGCAGGCTCCACTCCAGGGCCGCCACGCCGCCGCTGGTGGTCCGTCCGCTCTCGCTGTTGTTGATCAGCTCGAAGGGCAGGCCCGCTTCCGCCAAGCGGCGCTGCAGCACCGCCGGGAAGGCCTGGTGCTCGGCGAGGTGCAAGCCCGCGCCGATCGAATCCCCGAGGAACAGCACCCGCGGCGCCCCCGCCGGCAAGCTCAACTCCGCCGGCGGTGCGCTGACATCCTCCGCGGGCGCGTCGAAGCGCGGCCCCGCGGCCCCGCCCGCGGGTCGGCGCTCGCAGGAGAGCAGCAGCAGCCCGGACAGCAGCCCGGCCAGCGACCAGGCCAGCGAGCAGGTCAGCGCACGGTAGGGCAGGGATCGGATCGTCATCGGGGAGTGCGGACCACAGCGGCCCACGAGCGCGGCCAGCATCCTAGGCCGCGCGGAGCGGCCTTCGATCCCTCCCGAGCCTTCCAGCCGGCGACCCGGGCCACCTCGTTATCCCGAGGAGGCCCTCCACGCTCGGCCTCAGGGCGCCAGCAGCACGGGCGCCGGGTTGCTGACGGTTTCGAGGGCCAGGGTGGTCTGGTCGAGCACCACGAAGGCGTGGTGGACGGTCTGGCCGACGAAGCTCGGGGCCGAGCCGGGGGGCAGGCGGAAGGAGGTGTCGGCGCGGCCCCAGGCGTCGAGCTGGCCGAAGGAGGCCGGCAGGATCAGGGAGTTGGGGCTGGTCAGGGTGAACTGGGTGTACGCGTCGAACACCAGCGGCAGGTCCAGGGGCCCGAGCGGCAGCACCGGCGC
>JBIKLM010000267.1:0-6028 GCA_044359835.1 Planctomycetota bacterium | reverse complement strand
CAGTACGAAAGGCAGGCAGCGGCCGAGCGCCGCCCGCCAGCGACCCGCGGCCCCCGTGCGCCGCACCAGCGCCCAGGCCAGCAGGCACCAGAGCAGCGTGCCCGCGAGGAACAACAGCGACAGGGGGCCGAGTCGATCGGGCTGGGCGGCGAACAGCGGCACATAGACCCCCAGGTTGTCCGCGCCGTTGGCCAGGGTGACCAGCAGAACGGCGAGCCAGGGCGCGCCCTGGCCCGGCGCCGGGGCTGCGTCCGGCAGATCGCCGTCGGAGGATACGGCCCACGCGCTCTTGAGGCGCAGGAGGCCGAGGGCCAGGGGCAACAGCCCGAGCAGGGCCAGCCAGGGCGCCGGCAGGGACCAGCAGGCGTAGGCCAGCAGGGCGCTGCCGCCGGTCAGGACGGCGATGCCGGCCAGTTGCCCCGCCACGATGGCGCGCGCCGGGAGGCTGCGATCCGCGAACCAGACCAGCAGCAGGAACAGATCGTCCAGGTTGGTGGCGGCGAACACAGCCGACCCGAGGGTGAGGTGCTCGAGGACGGACTCCACGCCGGCAGAGCCTAGCGGCCCCCAGGGCAAGCTCGGCTGCACGGCTGGAGGGGCGGCGCCACAGCCCGTCGAGGCGCCGCCCTGCGCGGCGGATCGCGGGATGCCCCGCTCCGACCCAAGCGGGCGATGCCGGCCGCAGCGGCGCGCTCGGCCTCGACCGAAATCCCGCTCCAACCGGCCAGGTTGGCACGCCCGCCAGGACTCGAACCTGGGACCGGCGGATTAGAAATCCGCTGCTCTATCCAGCTGAGCTACGGGCGCTTCCGAGCGCGATGATAACGGCGCCGCCCGCGCTCCCGTCGCCTGGCTCACGGGCCGGGGCGGCTCGAACCGGGACCGCCGCGGGAAATCGCGCCCCGTCGGCCGCCCGGGCCTGGCGGGAGGCATCCGGCTTCGGGAGGCATCGGGCTTCGGGTGGCTCGGCCCCCGGACTCGGTCGCGGTGCTTCCAGCCCGCTCAGGCGGGCAAAAGCAGGACGACGGCGCCGCCGAGGACCGCCGCCACCAGGAAGCTCGTCAACGTGCCGACCAGGTAGGTTTCGGCGAAGCGACGATCCTCGAGCTCGCGAAATCGGGCGATCGACTTGGCGGTCAGGATGAAGCCGATCGCGCCCCATTGGCCCAGGGCCACCATGGCCACCAGGATCAGGCGTTCGAGCACCCCGATGCGCCGTCCGGAGCGATCGGGCGGGGCGCTGGCGGGGGCGTCGGAGCGCTCTCCGGCGGCGTTCTCCCGGCGCAGATCGGCCAGCACGCGCGCGACCACCTCGCTGCCCAGGCCGATGGCGCAAGCGAAGGCGCCGGTCCAGACGCACAGGCGCAGGATCTCTGCGCCGTCCAGGGCCAGGCCCGGGCTCGAGGGCGGCTCCGGCCATTCGAGGGGCGAGCGCCTCGCCAGGTCCATCCAGAGCGCTGCCCCGATGGCGGCCAAGGCCCCTTGCAGCAGCTCGAAGCAGAGCAGCACCGACAGGCGTTGTTCGAAGCGCCGATCGATGCCCGCCCTCAGACCCTCCAGCAGGGCATGGAACGGGATGGCGAGAGCGCAGACGGAGACGCCCTGCCAGAGGTCGAAATCGAGCAGCGCAACCCAGGGGATGCCCAGGGCGCCGATCCACAGGGAGCGCAGGGCGACCGCCCGCGGGCCGCAGCGATTGCCGTCGGATGGCCGGATGCCGGGCCAGCCGTGGTGCGTCAGCAGGTGGGACGACCACAGCACCGCCAGGGCCAACAGCAGGGGGGATTGCATCTCTGCAGGCAAGGCAAGGAAGCGGGAAGGGCGATCGATGCGAGCGAGCTCCCCTGCGCCTTCGGGGCCCCCGGGCTGCCCTGAAGCGGCCGGGTAGGATCGCAGCGTGGCTGCGCGCAGGACTGGTTTCCAGGCTCTGCGTGGCCGCCAGCGGGGCCCGGCGAACCTGGGCTCGAACTCGGGCCTGACAGGCTGAGAAAAACTCGACTCGAGCTACGCCCGAGCGGTCAGACCAGCCTGTCAGCATGCCTTTGGGCCGCCATCCGGCGGCTGCAGAGGCTGGGATCGACGCTGCGCGCCGATTTTTTCCCAGCCTCTGACAGGGTAAGGCCTGCGGCTGGCCCTAGACCCGCCGCGGGCGCCGGGCCGCCGGGCGAGTTCCTGCCGGCGCCGCCTTGGAAGGTCCGGAGCTTCCCCGGGGCAGGTCCCCGGGCAGCGTCGCCAGCAGGGCATCCGCGGCTCTTTCGCCGGCCAGCAGGGCGTTGTGATGCGCGCTCTTCAGCCGTTCGCTGACCACCGAAGGCGAGAGGCCCAAGCGTGCGGCCAGCTCCCGCTGGGTGGCCAGCCCCCGCATGTGGCGGCTGGCCTGCGCCTGCTTGGCGCTCCATCCGCCGCGCACGACCGCCAGCAGGTCGAAGAGCCCGTGCAGCCCGGCTTCGAGGACCTCGGGCAGGCCGCTCGTGCGCACCCAGGCGCCTTCGGCCTTGGCGGCGCTGAGCGCCGACTGGGCGCGATGGAAGCACGGTCCATCCAGGGAGCCCGGGGAGCTGGCCTGGGCCGGCGCCGCGGGCAGGGGCCCGGTGCTGAGCCCACCGTAGCCGAGCCCGAAGCGCAGCAGCGGGAAGGGGCCGGCCAGATCCGGATCGTCCGCCAGGGAGCGGATCAGGTCGGCGGCCAGGAGCGGATGGCGCAACAGGATCTGGAGCTGGTCGCCGGAGCTGAGCGCCAGGGGCGCCGCCACGCCCGCGCGCGGCAAGCGCTGGTTCTCGCGCTGGATCGCGCGCAAGAGGGCCTGCTGGAGTCGCCGGCGGTCCGTGCGCGTGCGGGATCCGACCACGTCCGCGGCCAAGGCCAGGTAGAGCGGCATGGAGCTCATGATCGGCAAAAAATACGAACTAAGGCAATGTTCGTCAAAATAACAGAACGCCGCTAGCGCCAGGGCGGGCCCGCCGGCGCCGGGGCCGCCCCGGGGGCCGGAGGGACCGCCGGTGGCGGGGATCTCGGCGCGGGGCCGGGCTTGGGCGCTGCGATCGGCGACGGGGCGCCTGGACCGCCCGGAGTTGGAGAGCCGGCATAAAAGCCGTGCCCGGCAGGCGTGCAAGCGCTCACCCGATTCCGCGAAGCGCCGAAACAGCGCGACCTGCGGCCTAGCTCGCGAGGCCTCTGAGGCCGCCGGCGGCCGGCCCAAAGGCAGGCGAACAGGCTGGCCTAGCGGCTCGGGCGCAGCCCGGGTCGATTCACGCGGAGCCGGTCATGGTGCGGGCGCTGCCCACCGGCCACCGGCCCGATCGAAGGCGGCGAGGGTCGGGGAGATGGGACTCGAACCCACGACTCGTAGCACCCAAAGCTACGCCTCTACCAACTGAGGTACTCCCCGGTCGCTTCAAGTCTAGCGCCTGGCGGCCGAGCCCGGGAGCGGCGCACAAGCCCCCCGGCGAAGCGCTCGGGTTTCCGCGCGCTGGGACGGCCAGGCCCCGGGTGGGCTTCGCGGGGGCATCCAGCGGTGTGGCCGCAGAGGCCCGAACCCCGGCCCTCGGGGGAGCCGCTCGGCTGCTACCCTCTGGACCTTCTCAACCTCGAGCTCTCTCCCATGAAGGTCCTGGTGGTCGGCGGCGGCGGCCGCGAACACGCCCTGTGCTGGAAGCTGTCCCGGTCGCCGCGGGTCAGCGAGGTGCTGTGTGCCCCGGGCAACCCCGGCACGGCGGAGGTCGGCAGGAACCTGGAGGTGCTGGCCAACGATCTGGATGGCCTCGTGCGGGCGGCCGTGCAGGAACAGGTCGGGCTGGTGGTGGTGGGGCCCGAGGATCCGCTCTGCGCGGGCTTGGCCGATCGCCTGCGCGCCAAGGGCATCGCCGTGTTCGGGCCGGGAGCCTCCGGGGCGCGCCTCGAGGGCAGCAAGATGTTCACCAAGGAGCTGCTGGAGCGGCACCGGATCCCCACCGCGACTTGGCGCCGCTTCGATCGCTCGGGCCTGGCCAAGAGCTACCTGGAGACGGTCAAGACCTGGCCGCAGGTGGTCAAGGCCGATGGCCTGGCCGCCGGCAAGGGCGTGTTCATCTGCAAGGACCTGCCCGAGGCGCGCGCGGCGGTCGACGCCCTGATGGAGGAGAAACGCCTGGGCGAGGCCGGCGTGCGCATCGTGATCGAGGAATTCCTGGAGGGCCAGGAGGTCTCGGTGATGGCGCTCACCGACGGACACACCCTGCTGATGCTCGAGCCCGCGGTCGATCACAAGCAGGTCGGCGACGGCGACACCGGTCCCAACACGGGCGGCATGGGCGTGGTGGCCCCGGCGCCCTTCGTGGGCAAACGGCTGGCCCTGGCCATCGAGCAGCGCGTGTTCCTGCCGCTGCTGCACGCCCTCAACCTGGAGGAGATCCCCTTCCGCGGCGTGCTGTTCGCGGGTCTGATGGTCAGCGACGCGGGCCCCAAGGTGCTCGAATTCAACGTGCGCTTCGGCGATCCGGAGACCCAGGCGGTCCTGCGCCGGCTCGAGAGCGACCTGTTCCCGTACCTGTTGGCCACGGCGGAGGGCAAGCTCGAAGAGCAGGAGCCGCCGCGCTGGAGCCCGGGGGTTTCGGTGTGCGTCGTGGGCTGCGCCGCTGGGTATCCCGGCGAGGTGCGCCGCGGCGACCCGATCACGGGACTCGAGCGCCTCGACCAGGACCCGCGCGCGGTCCTGTTCCAGGCCGGCACCAAGCAGGAAGGCCGCCACGTGGTCACCAACGGCGGGCGGGTGCTGTGCGCCACCGGCTCTGGCGAGGACCTCGAGCAGGCCCGCGAGCAGGCCTACGGTCTGCTGAAGCGCGTGCACTTCGCCGGCCTGTTCTTCCGCCGCGACATAGGCCAGCGCCCCGTGCGCAGCCTGTGAGCCCGGGGCGGACGCAGCGCGCCCATTCCAGGCCCTGCCCGCGCGAACCGACCGGACCCAGCGCCTGGCTTCGGACCGCCGCTCGGCCCGGCCAGGCCCTAGGATCCCGCCGAAGGGCCTGATTCCTGCCGCGCTTCCCCCCGGCCGCGGAATCCGCGGACTCGAGCCCACCCGACAACCAAAACCCCGCCGACGCCCCGGACCGCCCCCCGGCGGCCGACCAGGCCCGGACCCCGCTGCGCGGGAGCCAAAGGCCTGCGGGAGCCCTGCTCCTCGCGCAACCCAGCCCCCGAGCCCCTCCGCGACCGACTTTCGCCCGCTCGCCGATGCCCCAAGAACGCCTGCGCAAGGCCTTCGCCGCCTACCTGGAGGGCCAGGGTCTCAAGTTCACGCCCCAGCGCCAGCGCATCTTCGATCGCGCCTTCCGCACCCACGATCACTTTTCGGCCGAGACCCTGTTCGCCTGGCTCTCGGCGGATCCCGGCCCGCGGGTCTCGCGCGCCACCGTCTATCGCACGCTGGCGCTGCTGGTGGAGGGCGGTTTCATGGAGAGCCTCGACGTGGGCAAGGGCGAGCTGGTCTACGAGCACATCGCGGGCCACAAGCACCACGACCACATGGTCTGTGTGTCCTGCGGGCGCATCGAGGAGTTCTCCGATGGCGAGATCGAGCGCTTGCAGCTGGCCGCCGCCCAGCAGAAGGGCTTCGTGATGGTCGATCACGATCTGCGCCTGTTCGGGTACTGCCGCGTGTGCGTCAAGAAGGGTCTCTGCCCGCTGGTGCCGCCCGGACAGGCGGAGGCCTCCGCTTTGCCGCGGCCCGAAGAAGGCTGGTCCAAACCCTACGGGGTCCGGCACCCGGGGCGGGCGCGCCGCGGTCCCGCCGAGAGCCCGGGATCGCCGGCGAAGCCGGAGGTCTGAACAGGCTGAGAACGCCTCGACTCGGGCTGCGCCCGAGTCGATTTTTTCTCAGGCTGTCAGAGGCTGGGAAAAAAATCGGCGCGCAGCGACGATCCCAGCCTCTGCGGCCGCCGGATGGCGGCCCAAAGGCATGCTGACAGGCTGGTCTGACGGCTCGGGCGCAGCCCGAGTCGATTTTTTATCAGCCTGTCAGCGGTTGTTGGATTCGCTGGCGTAGGGGCGGCGG
>JBIKLM010000266.1:0-6046 GCA_044359835.1 Planctomycetota bacterium | reverse complement strand
CCAGCGGGCGCATGCGGACCGGAAATCCGGTGCCGGCAGCGCCCGCTCCTCGGCGCGCCCGATCCGTGGCGCGCGGTCGGCACCCCGTCGACGACCGAAACGACGCCCCTCCCGGGGGCAACCCGCACAACCCCACAGCCCGTCCAGACATGGCGAAACAAATCAGTTACGACGCCGAGGCCCGCGAGCACATCCGTCAAGGGGTGCGCCGCCTGGCCCGCGCCGTCAAGGTCACCCTCGGCCCCCGCGGCCGCAACGTGATCATCGAGAAGTCCTTCGGCAGCCCGACCGTCACCAAGGACGGCGTGACCGTTTCCAAGGAGATCGATCTCGAGGATCCCTACGAGAACATGGGCGCGCAGCTGGTCAAGGAAGTCGCCAGCCGCACCAACGACGGCGCCGGCGACGGCACCACCACCGCGACCGTGCTGGCTGAGGCCATCTTCGAGGAAGGCCTCAAGAACGTGACCGCCGGGGCCAACCCGGTGGCCTTGAAGCGCGGCATCGACAAGGCTGTCGACATCGTGGTCGCCGAGCTCAAGAAGATCTCCAAGAAGGTCTCCGGCAAGTCCGACATCGCCCAGGTCGGCACCGTCGCCAGCAACGGCGACAACGAAGTCGGCAACATGATCGCCGAGGCCATGGAGCGCGTCGGCCAGGACGGCGTGATCACGGTGGAAGAGGGCAAGAGCCTGGCCACCGAGGTCAAGTGGGTCGAAGGCATGCAGTTCGACAAGGGCTACCTGTCGCCCCACTTCATCACCGACGCCAAGGCGATGGAGTGCGTGTTCGAAGACGCCTACATCCTGGTGCACGAGAAGAAGATCTCGACCGTCAAGGACCTGATCCCGATCCTCGAAGAGGTCGCGCGCAGCGGCAAGCCCCTGGTGATCCTGGCCGAGGAGATCGAGGGCGAGGCCTTGGCGACCCTGGTCGTCAACCGCCTGCGCGGCTCGTTCCCGGTCTGCGCCGTCAAGGCCCCGGGCTTCGGCGACCGCCGCAAGGCCATGCTGGAGGACATCGCGATCCTGACCGGCGGCATCGCCGTGATGGAGTCGACCGGGCAGAGCCTCGAGACCCTCTCGCTGCGCGATCTGGGCAAGGCCAAGAAGGTCGTGATCGACAAGGACAACACCACGATCATCGAAGGCGCCGGCAAGAAGTCCGACATCCAGGGCCGCATCGAGCAGATCAAGGCCGAGATCGAGTCCACCAAGTCGGACTACGACCGTGAGAAGCTCCAGGAGCGCCTGGCCAAGCTCTCCGGCGGCGTCGCCCAGATCAACGTCGGGGCGGCCACCGAGGCCGAGATGAAGGAGAAGAAGATGCGCGTCGAGGACGCCCTGCATGCGACCCGCGCTGCGGTCGAAGAGGGCATCGTCCCCGGCGGCGGCGTGGCGCTGCTCTACTGCCAGGCGGCGATCGACGGCCTCAAGCTCAGCGGCGACGAGAAGATCGGCGCGGGCATCGTGCGCCGGGCGCTCGAGTCCCCCATGCGCCAGATCGCCGAGAACGCCGGCCAGGACGGCGCGGTCGTGGTCCAGAACGTGCGCGCGGGCAAGAGCCCGAGCTTCGGCTACAACGCCGCCACGGACAACTACGAGGACATGGTCAAGGTCGGCGTGATCGACCCGACCAAGGTCACCCGCACGGCCCTGACCAACGCCGCCTCCGTGGCCAGCCTGCTGCTGACCACCGACGCCCTGGTCAGCGAACTGCCCGAGAAGAAGAAGGACGACAAGGGCGCCCACGCCGGGCACAACCATTGATCGTCGGGGCTGGTCCAGCCGCCAGCCCCCGCCTCGGCTAGCTCCCGAGCGATCGACAGCCCGCGCCCCGATCGGGGCGCGGGCTGTCGCTTTTTTCGGGCTGATGGCGCGTCGGTCGTGCAGGGTCCCCTGGAGCAGCGGCCTGAGTTGTCGGCGGGGGGTAGCGACGCGGGCGATGCCTGGGGAATCATCCAGGGGCACCACGGGCCGCTCCTTGCGGCCTCCGGCCCGCTCCCCCGGCGCCGAAGGTCGGAGACCAACGGCAAGGCCGCCGGAGCGGACCAGGGCGCGGCTTCCTGTCCGGCATCCCCAAGGAAGACCCTTTCCTGGCCCCGACCCGTATGCCTAGGAATGCCCATGCACTTGGCTCTAGGGCACCGGGGCCTGCGGCTCACCCGGACGGGGCGTCAGCCGCTCGCCGCCCCTGGGGTCGGCCATGCTGCGAGCCGGCGGCGTTAGGCTCCCCCCCCACGCCGAACCCGACGCCCATGACCGTGGAAACCTCGACCCTGCTCGCCGACCTGGAGCAGCGCTGCGCCGCGCTGCGGGACCTCGACCACCTGGGGGCGATCCTGGGCTGGGATCAGGAAGTGCTGATGCCCGCGGCCTCGGCCGAGAGCCGCGCTCACTCCCTGGCAACCCTGGCGCGCCTCACCCACGAGCGCAGCGTCGATCCGGCGCTGATCGGCGTGATCGGCGAGCTGCGCGCGCGCTCCACGGAGCTCGAGCCCGAGCAGCGCCGCCTGGTCGAGCTGGCCTGGCGGCGGGTGCGCCCCGCCAGCCAGATCCCCGCAGAGCTGGCGGCCGAATTCGCGCTGACCAGAGCGCGGGCGCTGGAGGCCTGGCGCGCCGCCCGCCAAGCGAGCGATTTCCCGGCCTTCCGGCCCTGGCTCGAGCAGCTCGTGCAGCTGTCGCGACGCATCGCCGAAGCGACCCGCGAGCAGGGTGGGCTCTACGACGCCCTGCTCGACACCTACGAGCCGGGTGCCCGCAGCGCCGAGGTACTGCCTCTGCTCGAACAGCTGGCGCTCTCGAGCGCACCGCTGCTGGAACGGGTGCGCGACGCCGAGCAGCCCGTGCGCACCAAGGTCGCTCGCCGGCGCTACGACGTGCCCGAGCAGCAGGCCTTCGTGCTCGAAGTGCTCGGGAAGATGGGCTTCGATTTCGAGCGCGGCCGCCTGGACCGCTCGACGCACCCTTTCTGCGGTGGCAACGGTCCCACGGACGTGCGCATGACCACGCGCTACGCCGAAAAGGACCTGCGCGTCGGCCTCTACGGGGCGATCCACGAGGCCGGGCACGGGCTCTACGAGCAGGGCCTCGACCCGGCGCGCGCGCGCTCGATCCTGGGCGGCGCGGTGTCCATGGCGATCCACGAGAGCCAGTCCAGGCTCTGGGAGAACCTGGTCGGGCGCAGCCGCGCCTTTTGGAAGTTCTGGTGGAAGCCGCTGAAGCGCCGCTTCCCCGCGGCCACGCACGGCTACAAGGCCGAGGACATGTGGCGCGCGGTCAACGCCATCGAGCCGAGCTTCATCCGCGTGGAAGCCGACGAGCTGACCTACAACCTGCACATCCTGCTGCGGACGCGCCTCGAGGAGCGCCTGATCTCGGGCTCGCTCGAAGTCGCCGACCTGCCCGCAGCCTGGAACCAAGGCCATCGCGAGTTGCTCGGGCTGGAGGTCCCCGACGACGCCCAAGGCTGCCTGCAAGACATCCACTGGTCGATGGGTTCCTTCGGCTACTTCCCGACCTATTCGCTCGGCAACCTCTACGCGGCCCAGCTGATGGAAGCCGCCCGCGATCAGCTCGGCGACCTGGACGCCGCCTTCGCCGCCGGCGAGTTCCTGCCGCTGCGGCGCTGGCTGCAGCGCGAAATCCACCGCCACGACCAGCTCGAAACCCCCGCCGAACTGGTCCAGCGCATCACCGGCCGCCCCCTCGACGCCGCCGCCTGGGAACGCTCCATGACCCACAAGGTCGACGCGCTGCTGGCCTGAGGTCAACGGAGCGGCCGGATGCCCGTAGTGCGGGCCGGCCGGCCCCGGGGCGGCCCCCGGGTCGGGCGCTGGCGGGCCCGAGGGCAGTTTGCATCGAAGGCGTTGCTCGAGCCCTCGAGGGACCGGCGCAGAGCGCCGGGGGCGCGCTGCGCAGCCGTCGGCGACGGCCCGAAGGGAGCTCGCGGGTCGGGCCCCGCGGCTCGACCTGAGCCGTGGATCTCAGGCCTTGGTGCGGCGGCGGGGCGCGGGCCGCGGAGTGAGCGCGGCCTGCTGGGCGTCCCGCAGCAGGTCGGGCAGACGCCGGGGGTCGACCGGGCCGCCGACGGTCAGGGAGAGGGCCTCGGGGTGCAGGTGGCGCTGGGCCACGGACTGGATCTGTTCGGCGCTGATGGCGGAGATGCGCGCCGGCAGCGTCGCCAGGTCGTCCGCGGGCAGGCCGTAGCGATGGGCCTGGACCATGTAGTGGGCCCGCCGAGCGGCGCGCTCGAAGCCCAGCACGAAGGAGCCGGTCAGGTACTGGCGGGCGAGTTCGAGCTCCTCCGGCAGGACAGCGCTCGCACGGATGCGGGCGATCTCTTCGATGAAGCCGGTCAGGGCCTGCGAGAGCTTCTCCGGGGAAGTGCCGATCGTGGCCAGGAACATGCCGGGCTGGACCCCGGCTGTGCCGTGCAGGTTGGCCTGCACGGAATAGGCCAAGCCCTCCTGATCCCGCAGGCGCTTGGAGATCCGGTCGGTGAAGCCGGGCCCGGTGCCGAGGATGTGGTCCATGACCAAAGCGGCCACGTAGTCCGGATCGGAGCGCTTGATCCCCAGGTGACCCAAGCAGACCTGCACCTGCTGGCGATCGGCCTGGAATCCAGCGCTGCGGCTCTCGAGCGGCGGGAAGTCGGGCCCCGGCAGCTCGATCGGCTCGCCGCGGCGCCACTCCCGCAGGCGGCGCTCGAGGAAACGCCGGACGGACTCGCCCTGCACGTCGCCGCACACGGCGATCACAGCCCGCGCGGCGACCCAATGGTCGCGCTGGTGGGCGTGGATCTGGGCCCGCCTGATCGCGCCGACGCTCTCGACCGTGCCGCGCTCGGAGCGCCCGAGCCAGTGCGAACCGTAGACCAGACGGCGAAAGAGCTGGCCCGCTTGGGTGCGATGGTCGCGCCGCTCGACCTCCAAGCGCTGCAGCAGCCGCGCGCGCTGCCGTTCGACCTTGTCCTCGGGGTAGATCGGCGTGAGCAACAGCTCGCCGAGCAGATCCAGCAGCAGCTCCCAGGAGCCGCTGACGATCGAACCGGAGAGGCCCGAGGAGTCGCCGGAGAGGCTGCCGCCCTCGGGTTCGAGCAGGTCGGCGAGCTGCTCTTCGGTGTGCTGCTCGGTGCCTTCGCTGGCCAGCGCCCCGGCCAGGAAGGCCGTGCCTTCCAGACCGGCCGGGTCGAGCGCCAGTCCGCCACGCATGTGGACCTGGGCCGCGGTGATCGGCGCGCCCGGGCGCGGCGAGACCAGCAGGGTCGCGCCACAGGTCAGCTCGTAGCGCTCGATCGGCAGGTCGAGACGCAGGCGGCTGGCGGGGATCGGCGCCGTCGCAGCGGCGGCGGCCTTCGAGCGCCGGCCCTGGCCGGCGCGGCGCTGCGGGCTGCGGGTGATCGTTTGGGCGCCGCTGTTCGGTCCCTGCGGGCGGGCTTGGTCGGCCTTGGCGCTCTTGGCGCTCTTGGCGCCTTTGGCGGTCCTTGTGGCCTTGGCGAACTTGCCTGCCTTGCCGGACTGGGCGGGCATCGCACCCGCTCGGACCGGCCGGGAGAGGCCGCGCGGCTTGGCAGCAGCGGGGCGGGAAGCGGTGGAGCGCGGCGGGGCTTGCTTGGGCATGGTCGGAAGACTCGGACGCCGCAGGGGTGCGGGGGCGGTCCGAGGGGATCTGGGGGGCGTCTGGGTTGGGCGGGCGCGGCTCTCGCCGATCGGTGTCGAGTGCGCGGGTCGAGCGGGTTGGGCGCGGGCGTTTTGCGGCGGCCGAGGGCGCGGGCGGTGGCCCGCTGGAGGGGCGCTGGGCGATCCGCGGCACGGGGAGCGCAGCGCGGACGGAAGCCGCGCCCGACCTATGGTTCGAAAAGCAGCCGCGCGGAGGGCTGGTGGCGAGCCGGGCCGCTTGCCGCATGGCGAGCCAAGGACATCGAGCGCAGGGTTCGGCGTCGCGCGGGCGGCCCGAGGCCTCGTCCTCAGCCTGCGCGGCCGCTGGAGGGCGACAGGCAGGCCCGCCGAAGGGCAGTGCGAGCGGTTCGAGCGCCGCCCGAGACG
>JBIKLM010000024.1:0-20359 GCA_044359835.1 Planctomycetota bacterium | reverse complement strand
GCGCTTGGACAGGCGCCGGCCTTCGAGCACCCCCGGCAGCAGCCCATCGAAGGCGGCCGGCTCGATCGTGGCCGGCCAGCCGGCCTGGGACAGACTCTGGCGCCAGGTGCCGCGCTCCAACTCGATCTTCGCCTTGGCCTCCGCGGCGCCTTGGCGCGCGCGGGCCAAGTCCGCGAGCAGCTCCGCGTCGCGCTTCTGCCGGCTCAGCTCGCGCCGCCGCTGCGCCAGAGCGGCGAGGTCCGCATCGGCCGGCAAACCCAGCCGCTGGAGCAACGCCTCGAGCCCGCGCTCCGCGCCGCCGTCCAGGCCGCCGTCCGCACCCGCGGCCGCCGCGGACGCGCGCGGGAACCACAGCAGGCTGGCCGCAGCCAGCAGCAGGCCCAGGGCCAGGACCCCGGCGCCGATCTCCGCGGCGCCCGCCTGGATCGCCAGCGCGCCCAGCACAAGCAGCAACACCGCGATGATCAGCAGCAGCCCGCGGCCCGGGCCCGCGGCGGGCGCAGCCCGCATGGCCCGCAGGGTGCGAGCTTGCAGGCGCGGCTCGGCCTCGTCGGCGGCCTCGAGCAGCTCGGCGAGCGGCCGCGCCGGGTCCGCTCCGGCGCCGGGCGCGGCGGCCGCGGCTTGGATCCCCGCTTGCCGGCAGCGTTCCTCCAGCTCGCTGAGGGCTGTGGCCGCGCGCTGGTGCTCGGATTCGGCGGCGGAAACGCCGCGCAGCGCGCTGCGCAGGCGCTCGAGGCGCCCGGCGTCGCTGTGCACCTCGGCGAGCAGCGCCTCGGTCCAGGGCGCACCCAGGGATTCGAGGCAAGCGCGCTGCTCGCGCTCGAGCGTCTCGAGCTCCGCGGTCAGCCGCCGGCCCTCGCGAGCGGCCGCCAGGAAACCGTCCGACCCGTCGAGGAGCTCCTGAGCCTGGGCGGGATCGAGCGGGTCCGGCGCGGCTTCGGCGGCGCAGGCTCGCCGGGCCGATTCCAGGCGCTTCTCGGCCTGGGCTCGATCGGACTCAGCCCGTCGCTGTGCGCTCTGCGCTTCAGCAAGCTCTCGCCCGTGCCCGCGCGCCTCTGCGGCCCATTTGCCGTGGGCGGTTTCGTCCGCGCTGACCTTCTGGGCCGACGGTCCCAGCTGCGCCGACAGCTCCGCGATCTCGCTGCGCAGAGCCTCGATGCGCTTGTCGAGCGCCGCCACGGCCTCGCGCAGGGGCTCGACTTGGGGCGCCTCTCGGCGCAGGGCCAGGACTTCCTCGCGCAGCTCGAGGGCCAGGACATCCTGCGGCAAGTCCTCCAGGGCTTTGCGGGTGCGCTCGAGCCGCTCCGCGAGGCCCGCGGATTCGGAGTCGAGCAGTCCAAGGCTCCGCTCGGCCTGCTCGGCGTCCCGCGCGCGATCGCCCGCGCGCCGCAACTCGGCCAGCACGGTCTCGTCCAAGGGGACCTTTGCCAGGGTGGCTGTGTCCGCGAGCCCGGCTTCGGAAAGGGCTTTGCGCAGGCGCGCCTCGGCCTGCTCCCGGGACGTGCGGCGGCCCTCGGCCTGCTCCGGCGTGCGCGCGCCGGCCTCGCGCTGCAGGGCCTCGAGCTCGGACGCGGCGGACAGCAGCGGCCCGGGCTGGGGCAGGCCCTCGGACTCGCCCTGACGCTCGCGCAACCGCTGTTCGGCGTGCTGCAGAGCGGAGCCCGCGCTGCGGCGCTTCTCTTCGAGCCGCTGGGCCGCTTCCAGGACGCCCGGACGCAGCTCGCGGCCCAGGGGCAGCGCGCCCAGCTCCGCGAGGTGTCGCGCGAGCTCGCGCTGCGGGGCGAGCGCCTCACGCCGGCGCTCGAGCCGCTGCGCTTCGCGGGCGGCCGCGAGGGCCTCCGCCCTGGCCCGCTCGAGCTGCCGTCCGCGCTCTTCCAATTCGAAATCCAAGCGCTCGAGACCGCCGGCCTGCGAGCGCGCGGTTTGCAGCTCGGATGCCAGACGGTCCTGCCGTTCCAGCAGGTCCTTGAGGCGGCTGCTCGCCCGCGGGCGCCAGAGCGACTCTTCGCGCTCGGCGAGCCGCTTGTCCGCGGCCGCCACGCTCTTGCCGGCTCCGATCAGCGAACCGGTGAACAGCCGGTCGCGCAGCCCATCGTCCCCGAGCTTCTGGAAACCGCCGAGGTCCGCGAGCGCAAAGCTGTAGACGGCCCGGAACAGCCCGCGATCGACGTTGCCGAGCGCGCGCATCACGGCCTCCTGGCCGACCTGCTCGGCCTGCCCCGGCCAGCGCACGCGCGGCTCCTCGTCCCCCAGGCGCTCGATGCTGAGCTCGCCGGCGGGCCCGCGCAGGCGCAGCCGGCCGCCGAGCCGGCCGCCCGCCAGGGCCTTGGGCTTGGCGCCGCGCTCCGGCCCGAACAGCACGTGCACGCAGAAGTTCATCAGGCTGCTCTTGCCGGCCTCGTTGGGGCCGTGCACCACGGTCAAGCCCGGGGACAGGCCCTCCAGCGTGTAGCCGGCGAAGTGGCCGAAGCCTTCGATGGTCAGGCCCTCGAGCGCCATCTCAGGCCTCCCCCTCGAGCAGCCCGAGCGCCAGGTCCGCGGCCTGTTCGGCCAGCTCGGCGAGCTCGGCGGCAGCGAGGCCAGCGAGCTCTTTGGTGCCGGCCGCGGAAAGCAGCAGCCCTTGCAGCTCGACCGGGTTCTGGTGCCAGCGCTCGAGCTCCGCCACCAAGGCCCCGGCCAGGTCGCCGCGCTCGCGCAGAGCGGCCCGATCGATCGGCGGGCGCACATCGAACTCGAATCCGTCCCAGTGCACGGGCAGCGCCCCGAGCCGATCGCGCAGGGCCCGCTCGAGCTCCGCGGGATCGCCCTCCGAAAGCAGCCGGTGGAGCTCGCCACACACGCCGGACACCCGGGCTCGGGCGAGCAGTCGCTGCGCCCCGCCCAGGCGCGCGCGCACCGCCTCCACCAGGGCATCGACCAGCGTGTCCACGCCGTCCGCGTCGGTCACGGGCTGCTCGAAGGCCTCGAAGCGCACCGGCCCCAGTTCCAGCAGCCGGGCGCGTACTTCGCGCCCCTCCACCTCGACCAGCAGGGCGCCCTTCGGCCCCTGCTCGGAGGGCTTGAAGCTGCGCCCCTGCAGGTTGCCCGGATAGGCCACGAAGGGCGCCATCGGGCGCAGGATCTGGCGCTTGTGGATGTGGCCCAGCAGCCAGGCGTCGAAGTCCAGATCCACCAGATCCTGCAAGCGGCATGGGCTGTAGGGCTCGTGCTCGCCGTTGCCGTCGACGCTGGCGTGCAGCACGGCGACGTGGAAACCGGGCTCCCGCGGGACTTCGAAGCGGCTGTGCAGCCCGACCAGCACCCGGCGCTCGGGGAAGCTCGTGCCGCTGACCGTCACGGGCGTGCCATCGGCGGCCGTCAGCCGGTGCGTGGAGGCCCGGTCGCCAGGGAAGAAGACCACCTTGGCCGGCCATTCGCGCACCGCGTTCCAGCCGCGCTCGATCGGATCGTGGTTGCCGTGGGCGATGAAGGTCCAGATGCCCGCTTGGTCCAGCCGGCGCGTGGCCTCGAGCAAGCGCAGCTGGGCCCGGATGCCGCGCTCGGCGCCGTCGTAGACGTCGCCCGCCAGGGCCACGAACAGCACGCGCTCGTCGATGGCGCGATCGACCAACGCGTCGAGGGCGCTGAGGCTCGCGTCCAGCAGGATCTCGCGCAGCCTGGGATCCTCGCTAGCGAGGCCCTCGAAGGGCGAATCGAGATGCAGGTCCGCCGCGTGCAGGAAACGAAAGCGCATGGCAAGAAGTCCGGCGGCGGTCGGGGAGCCGCCCGAACCGAAGCGCCCCCCGCGGAGACGAGCCGCGCCGCGAGGGAGTAAGCGATAACGGACGCCCGGACGAGGGTCAAGGGCGGCGGATGCGCAGCGGAGGACGGTTGCGACGGCGGCGAGGGGGCGGCGGGTCGGCCCGGGGCCTTCCTGAACTGAGCGCGGCGCGGCCAACGAGGCATGCGGACCGCTTGATCTTGGGGCTCGGATGCAGCCCGAGCCGATTTCTGCGGCGCTTCAGGAAGTTGTCTGGGCGCCTGAACCGGCGAAGGGCAAGGCTCTGCTGCTGGCTCTGGACCTCCAGGGGAGCCTGTGCGCCCCGCCGCCGATCGCGGAGCCCCCCGTTGCCTCGATCTGGCGCTGCGGCGGCGCGATCGGCGCCGGAGCTCCAGGGCCTCGGCGGGATCGCTGGATTCGCGTCTGCGGGCTCCCCGAAAAGCCGCAGGCTCCGTTGCCCACGCGACCCACGGAGGCCCCCTTCTTTCTCGGCCTTTCCACCTGGAACTTGGGTTCCGAGGGGCAAGCGGGCGCGCAGCAGCGCTGCGCGCCATTCGCCGGATGGGCCCAGCCGGACGATGGCTGCCGGGAGTCGTTCGAGGAGCGCCTCACCAGCGGGCGAGGCGCTTGGAGCCGACGCTGCTTCGAGCCGGCGCTGTTCGGAGACAACGCGGCTTGGATCGGGCGCGGCGGGCTCGCGCGGGTCGGCCCGACGCGGCCTGGCCGAGAATGGGCCAGATCCGGCGAGGATCCATCGCTCCGCAGCGCGGGCTTTGGAGGTGTCACTCCTCCGGAGCGCGCTCGGGAGCGCCGCCCCCGTCGCTCGGAGGCGGCGGCTCGCGGCGCGGGCCCTGGGGGCCCCCGCCGCGCTCGGGCTTGGGCCCTTTCCAGGGCCGCGGCGGCGAATCCGATCCGCCCCGGGCCGGCCCGGAGTCGTCGCGCCGCGGACGGTCCTGGCGGCGGTCGGGAGCGAAGCCGCCGCGCAGCTCGTCGCCGCCCTGGCCGCGGCCAGGACCCCGGTCGAAGGCAGCGCCGGGGCCCCGCGCCCCACGGCCCCTGCCGGCCGGTCCGCGATCGAAGCGGGGCGGGCCGTCGAAGCGCCGCGGTTCGGGGCCGCGCTCGCGATCGGGCGGGCCGTCGAAGGGACGCCCTCCCCCGCGCGGCCCTTGGTCGCGGGGTCCGCGCTGGTCTCGATCCCAGGGCGGCGGGCCGTCGCCGCGGCGCGGCGGCCGGTCGGGTCCCCCCGCGCCTTGCCAACCAGGCCCCTGGGGGCCGGGTCCGCGCCGGTCGGGGCGCTGGAAGCCCGGGCCCCGCGCGCCGTAGGGGCGCTCGCCATAGGGCCGATGGCCGCCGGGACGCTCTCGGAAGGGACGCTCCCCGTAGGGTCGGTCCCCGCCGGGCCGATCCGCGTAGGGCCGGTCGCCGTTGGGCCGGTCACCGTAGGGACGATCCGCGTAGGGCCGGTCGCCGTTGGGCCGGTCACCGTAGGGACGATGCCCGTAGGGCCGATTTCCGTAGGGACGCTCGCCGTACGGCCGGTCGCCGCGCCCGGGGCGCTGGTCCTCGGGCCAGGGCCGTTGGCCACGGCCGCGGCCGCGCTCGGCATCGGGACCGGGCGCGCCGCTGCCGTAGGGACGTCCCGGGCCGCCGGGGCGGCCCCGGCGATCGGGCGGCGGCGCGCCCTCCGGCCAGGGCTCGCGGCGCGGGCCGCGGCCGCCCGGGGCGAACCCGCCCGGGCCGCGACGGTCGGGCCGACCCCCGTCGGGGCGGCCGCGCGGGCCGTCGTCACGGCGCCCATCGCGACCCTCGAAGCCGCCCTGGTCGCGCTGGCGCGGCCGGGCGAAGGGCTCGGAGCGGGGGGATTCCGAGCGGGGCGCCTCGTAGGAACGGCCGCGCTCCCCGGGCCCGCCGCGGCGCGCCGGACCCGCGGGATAGGACCTCGGCCCCTGCCGGCGCTCGCCGCGCAGCGGCTCGTCGCCGCCGTCTTGGCCCTCGACCTCGCCCGGCGCACGGGCGAACAGGCGCTTGACCACCAGGGTCGCGTAGGCGCCGCGGGGCAGCTCGAAGCGCAGCTTGACCAGGCGCAGCCCGGGATGCTCCGGATCGGGTTCCGCCGGCCGCACGCGCAGGTGGCGCGGCACCACCAGCAGGGCGCGCGGCTCGCCCTTGATCTGGAAGCCCTCGACGCCGTGGATCTCGAATTGGCTCGGCACCAGGCCGTGGCGCGCCAGCCCGTCGGCCAAGAGCTCGCGCTGGCGCGGAACCTGCACATCGGCCAGGCGCTCGCCCGGCAGCATGAACGTCGCCGCCGGATCGATGCCCGCCGGCAGGCGCTCCGCGGGGCACACCAGGCGGCCTTCGTTGCACTCGACCACCAGACGCTCGGCCTCCGGCAGCCCCTCGCGGAACAGATCGGCCACGGCCCGGTTCCACAGGTGCGATTGGAACGCGTACAGGTGGATCAGCCGCTCGCGGGTCGAAACGAAGCGGAACGCGCCCGCGAAATCGCCCGCATGCGCGGCCAGGTGCTCGAACACGGAACGGTGCCGGCCATAGCGGCGGGCCTCCTCCGCCAGGCGCGAGAAATCGCCCCAGCCCTGCTCCAGGCGCTGTTTGAAGCGCTCGAGGTGATCCGCGTCGCTCTGCCCGACGTGGCACAGCAGCGTGCGCAGCGCGCCCTCGATGTCGCCGCGCATCAGGTCCAGGGCGATCCAGCCCTGGCCGTGGCGCAGGTTGCCGAAGCGCTGGTCGTCGAAGTAGTTCGGCAGGCCGATCGCGCGCACGCCGGTCATGTTGTGGCGCAGGCGCTCGAGGTCGCCGCCCTGCAGGGCGCGCGCGGTGATCTCGAAGGCGTTGCCCAGGCTGACGGCGGAGCTCAGCGGCTCGGCGGCGAAGCCGATGGCCTCGATCTTGAGGCCCTCGCTCTCCACCAGCACGTCGCGCCCGTGGGGCACGCTCATGTGCTGGATGGTGATGCCCTGGCGGTCTTTGAGGCCGGCCATGGAGACCTCGCCGATCTCGACGCCGGCCTGCTTGGCCAGGATCTCGGCCGCCTCCGGGGAGGTCAGCTTGCGTTTCGTCACCCGGTAGACCCGGTGCGGGCCGCGCTCGCCGACCGTGTCCTCGGCGAGCAGCTCGCGCACCCGGAAATCGCCCACGCGCAGTTTGAGTTTCATCGTCTCGGCGGGCGCACCTTGGCCAGCTGTTTGAGGGTGGTAGTGAAGTCCTTGGGCAGCTCGGAGCGCACGACCAGGCGGCGCGGCTCGGGCGAGCCATCGGCCGGATCGGGAAAATCGAGCTCGTAGGCGTGCAGGGAGAGGCGCTCGAGCAGGGGCCGCTCCAGGCGGCCCGGCTTGGACCGGTAGCCGCGCTTGATGTCGCTGAGGCGCAGCGCCTCCTGACGGCCGTAGAAGCGATCGACCGCCAGGGGGAAACCGCGCGCCTGGCAGTGCACGCGGATCTGGTGCGTGCGGCCGCTCTCCGGGTGGCAGCGCAGCAGGGTGTAGCCGCGGAAGCGCTCTTGCACGGCGATCGCCGTGCGCGAAGGCTTGCCGGACGGATCGATGCGCATGCGGCCGGACTTGCGCGGATCGGGGCCGATCGGCAGATCGATCCACTCAAGCTCGCCCTCTTGGAGCTCGGGTTCGCCCTCCACCAAGGCCAGGTAGGTCTTGTTGACCCGGCCGTGCTCGAAGGCCGTGCGCAGCACGCGCTCGGCCTCCAGGTCCTTGGCGATCAGCAGGGCCCCGGAGGTCTCCTTGTCCAGGCGATGCACGATGCGCGGCCGGAAACGCAGCCGCGGGCGACCGTCCTGGTCCGCGCCGGCCTCCGCCGACGGGTCATCGAGATCCGGGTCCGCGTCGGGCCCGTCCTCGGAGCGCGACAGCGCCATGGCCAGCATGGCTCCGGCCATCGACCCGGCGCTGCGCAGCCAGCGCTCCGGCTCGACGGCGACGCCGGAGGGCTTGTCCACCACCAGGACGCGCGGATCCTCGTAGAGCACCGGCACCTCGATCTCGGGCGCCTCCAGCAGCGGGCGGTCGAGCAGATCGGGGTCGATCTCGACCACCAGGACCTGGTTGGCGGCCAGGCGCACCGAGGGCTGCACGCGCTCGCCATCGACGAGCACGCGGCCGGCGCGGATCTGCTGGCGCAGGGCGCCCTTGTTGATCTGCGGATAGATCAGCGCCAGGTACTCGTCGAGCTCGAGGCCCGCATGGCGCTCGGGCACCGTCAGGTACTCGGGATCCTCGAAGGATGCGGAGCCGTGGGCTCCGACGAACTCGATCGACACGGGGGTGGGCGGCGGCGCCGCGCGCTGGGGGTCTCGGGATGGAAGGGGCGCCGATCCGGGGAGGGACCGCTGCGGTCGGTTGCTACAAGCCGGCCGCGGGGCGCCGACGGCCCCCGAGGTTCCGGGGGCTGCGGGGGGTCAGGCCTCCGCGCGCTGGGCGCCTGCGGCTTGGGCGCGGGCGAACACCTCGGGCCGCAGCTCGCCCACGTAGGGCAGGTTGCGATAGCGGCCGGCGAAATCGAGGCCGTAACCGACCACGAACAGGTCCTCGACCTCGAAGCAGCGGAAGTCGGCTTCGAGATCCACGCACCGGCGGGCGGGCTTGTCCAGGAAGGCGCAGGTGCGCACCTCGATCGCGCCGCGCGCCAGCAGCTCGCGGCGCAGGGCCTGCAGGGTGCGCCCGGTGTCGAGGATGTCGTCGACCAGCAGCAGGCGGCGACCCTGGATCTCCGCTTGGCTGGGGAACAGGTCGAGGTGCAAGGTCCCGGAGGTGGTCCCATCCCGATAGCTCGAGGCCGCCACGAAGGCCAGCTCGACCGGGCCATCCAAGCGCCGCAGCAAATCGGCTGCGAAGACGCAGGCTCCCTTCAAGACGGCCACCAGGGTGAAGCCGGGATCCTCCTCGCTGCGCTGCGCCTGGGCTCTGCCGCCCGGCGCCAGGGCGCGCTGGATCTCGCCGGCCACACGATCGAGGGCCAGGGCGATGTGCTGCTCGGAGTAGAGCACGCGCTGGATGTCGGGATGCACGGGGCTGCGGGGGTCGAGGCGCGGAGGGTGTGCCGGGAGGCGTCGCGGCACGCGCAGGGACGAAGCGGCGCTGGGATCGGGGGCATGCCGACGCGAAACGGGGGCCTTGCGGCCAACGGTCCGCGCTCCGGCAGGGTCCGGGCACGGAGCGGCGGGCAAAGCGCTGCGCTGCGGGTAGCCGCGGCCAGCGGCAGCGGAGTGCCCGCGGCGGCCCCCGGGCTGGCGCCGCGCTCGCCGGGCGGCAAGCGCTGCGCTCTGCGTTGCACCCGGGGGAAAGGGGGGTGGCCTGGTTGTGATGAGAGCGGCGATCGGAAACGAGAGCCCGGGAGAATACCCTCCGCCCTTGGGGGCCCCCAGGGGGCCGGTCGGAATTCCGCAGCGGCCTGCCGCGCGCAAGCGCTGCAGGCATCCAGGACCGGCCCGCCGCCTTCCCCGAGTTGCCCGCCCGATGGGCTGGCGTCCCGTGGCGCGCGGCAGGGCGAGGGGAAGTGAGGGAGCGAGCCCGGGCCAGAGACCGGAGATAAGCTCCTTGCGGCAGGTCCCCGATTCCGCCCGTCGCCGCGCACCATGCCGTCAACGGGAGAGTTCCAGCGGGAGCGGAGCCCCGTGGCGCCCCCGCTCCCACGCCGGAACCGCGCGCCGCGGGGCGTGATCCTCAACCGAAAATTCTCCATTGAAAAAGGGGACGGCGCCTGCCACGCTCAGCGCGGCGAAAGTGGAGATTCGACCCGCGTTGGAGAGAGCGGGTCCTCTGCCCAGTCTGATTCGCACCGTTTTCGTCACCCCCCAGCTCGGTCGGTTCGCTAGGCATCGCAGCCAACCGCGCACCTAGCGAAGCACGCGACCGCCCGGTGAGCACCGGCCCCCGGCGCAGCGCTCGCGCATCCGGCTCGTCGCGTCGAGCGACCTCCGATCGATCGCTTGCCCGGATCCGCGACGGCGGATTTCCCGCTTGCTTCGCGCCGTCCGACCGTGCCAAAGCGCTTGCAAGCCTGCGCTCCCGCGGCGCTCCCCCATTCACCGCGCCGCTCGCCCCTTCCCGCAGCAACCCCGAGACCGACCCGCGCGGCCGCGCACGACGGCTGCCAACCGCGGCCCATGTCCCCGTTCGACCCGTACTCCTCTCCCATGCGTCAAAAGCCCGAGCCGCGCTCGACTCCAGAGAGCACCCCGCTGCAGAAACCCCGGGCGGGCCGCCGCGGACGGCGCAGCGATGCCGAACTGCTCGCCGAGCTGGAAGCCCAGCTGGCCGAAGAAAAGACCCGGCTCGAGAAGGAGCAGGAGGAGCTGCGCAAACGCACAGAGATCAATCCGGCCGTCAAGAAAATCCCCTCTCTGGCCAAACAGCTGCTCGGATACGCCCAATTCGCCATGGACAACGGGAGGCTCGACCTCTCGAACATGGTGGCCATGTTCTTGGCCGGCCTGCAGCGCATCCACGACACGGAAACCCAGGCCGCCCAGGCCGCCCTGGACGAGATCGAAGGCCGGACCGACGGGGATTCCGAGGCCGATGCGGAGGGCCAGGAGCCGCTCGACGACGAATTCCGCCGCGAGCGCTGGCGCTGAGAGTGCGCCTCTCGGCAGCCATCGGTGGGGAACCGAGGCTCTGAAAAGTTCGGCGCGCAGCGACGATCCCAGCCGCCGATCCCAGCCTCTGTGGCCGCCGGATGGCGGCCCAAAGGCATGCTGACAGGCTGGTCTGACGGCTCGGGCGCAGCCCGAGTCGATTTTTCCCAGCTTGTCAGCGAGCGGCGGAGGCGCGCGCGGGCGGCTCGAAGAAGGCGCGGGCACGGTGCCAGCGGGCGAAGCCGGCTTGGTCGGTCTCCCGCACCCAGCCGGGCAGGCGATCCGCCGCGTCGACGAACGCGGCCGTCCAGGGCGCGCGCGCGGCTTCGAGGTCGAGCCACAGCCGCCCGATTGCGAGCAGGTCGAGTTCGATCGCCACCAGCTCGGGCGCTTCGAAGCGCCCGCTGCGGTTCCCAGCCAAGAGCTCCGCGGCGCCGACCCCGAAGCGCCAGAGCTCGGGCGCGGCGGCATCGAGGAACAGCGGCAGGGTTTGTGCCTGACCGGCGCGCGCCAGAGCCACATCGATCGGACGGGTGCGCGGCTCGACCGGCAGGTGCAGCAGAGCGCCCGGCGGCCCATCGGACGCCGCCAGGGGCGGCAGCGGTAGCGGCGCGAAGCTGGGCAGGGGCTGGGCCCACAGCTCGAGGGCCAGGAGCATGGGCGCCGTCCAGGCCAACAGGCGCGCCTGGGGACCGGAGCGCAGGCCGGCGTCGACCGCCGCCGCTCCCGCCAGGGCCAGCAGGAACAAGCAGGCCTGGTCGAAGACGCCCCCATCGAGCGCGCCCAGGGGCGACCCGGCGGTGGCGGAAGCCCCGCGCAGCAGCGCCTCGAGGGCAGGCCAAGGATGCAGCGGATCGAACGGCTGCCCGAAGCCGTACAGCGAGCGCGCGGCGAGCCAGAGGGCGAACAACGCCGCGGAGCACAGGGCCAAGGCGGCCGCCGCCCAGCGGGCGAGCGAGGCCACCAGGACCCCTAGGGCCCCGGAAAACAGCAGCACCCAGGACCATTGCGGTGCGCTGGGCGGCGGACGGCCGGGCGCGGGCTCGAAGGGCTCGAAGCCCTGACCGCGCGCCCGGCGCAGGGGGCTCAGCTCCGGCGCCTGCAGGCGTTCGAGCCAGCCCAGGGTCAGCGCGGCCGGTGCGGCTGACGTGGCTGGCGTGGCTGACGTGGTTGAACCTCGCGGAGTCGAGGCCAAGCCGGGGTCCCGGCGCAGGCCCGCGTCCCGCCCGGCGGGCGCGGCTCGAGCGGCGGCCGTGCCGGCCGCTCCCGCTGGCATCCCGGGCGGATCGTCGAGCCGCTGCTTGGTCAAGGCGCCGAAGAACGGCCAGCCGAGCACCGAAGCCAGCATCAGAGCGCCCAGCAGGCACAGGGGCCGAGGTCCGAAGCGCTTCGGGCCGGGGAGACCCAGCCGCGGTCCCGGCAGCAGGTTCACGGCCAGCAGGCCCAGGCTGGCGACCAGGCCGAAACCCCAGCCGCTGAGCCAGGCGCCGGCCAGCAACAGGCCCTGCAGCCAGGGCCGCCAGCCCGCGGCCATGCCCGCCACGCCGCTCAGCAGAATCCAGGGCAGCCAGGGGTTGGGGCCACGGGCCAGGCTGCTCAATCCGCCGCGCAGCGCCGCTGGAGTGGCCAAGGCCGCCAGCGCCAGGAACAACGCTGCCGCCGGAGCGAGCCCCAGGCTGCGGGCCAGGAACAGGGCGCCCGCGGCCGCGCCGAAGGCCGAGAGCAACAGCCCGAGCCCGAAGGCACGCTCCGCGCCCAAGCGCTCCGACAGCGGCGCCAGCAGCCGGGTGGGCAGGTACTGATGGTCGCGCCAGAGCAGATCCTGGCCGAAGGGCGCCGCCAGCAGCTCGCTGCGCCAGGCCGCGGGCCCGAGCCAGGGCGCCCGCCCCTGGACTTCGAGCAGCGCCAGGGTCCCGTGGACCGGAGCGCGCTGCTCGTCGCCGTAGGCCGGGTCGTGCGGCAGCCGGAGGGGGCCCAAGCCGAGCGCCCCGCAGCCGACCGGCCAGGTGGACCACAGGGCCAGCAGCAGGGCCAAGGCCGGGATCAGCGCAGCGGCCCAGCGCGGTCGGCTCTGGGGCGAAGGGAGCGGGGCTGGCATCGGGAGAGCTGCGCGGGATCGGGCCGGGTCGCGGCTCCGCGCGGGGGCCAGCGGGCCCGGTGCGATCGGGGAGCCCGGGCGTGAACAGGGTACTGGGGCCCGGCGAGCGCTCGCCGGGCCAGGGCGTGCAGGGTGCCGCCGACCGGCGACGGGGTCGGGGTCGGGGAGGGCGACTTCGCGGCGCCCCGAGCGCTGAAGGCTCGGGGAGCGGGCTGGGCGGGAGCGCGCCGATCGAGACGCAAGGCACCCGACGCGGCGATCGACATCGAGGGGATCCGGGTCGACGTTCGGCGCTCGGCGCGCCGCAGCGGTTGTGTCCACGGGGCGAAGGCTGGCCGAGCCGGACGCCGGCCCCCGGCCCGCGGGTTGGCACACCGCCCGCCTCCGTCCGGCCGCTCGGCAGCGCACACTCGACACCAGCGCCGCAAGCGCCCCCGCAACGTCCGGCCGCGAGCCATCCGTTTCTGCAGGCCGAGCCCCAGAGCCCCCATGGAAGCACACCCCGCGCCCTCCGAAGCCTCCCCGTCCGTCGAAGTCCTCGGCCAGGAGCTGCTGCTCGAATCGCGGGTCTTCGACGTGCGCGCGCACCACATCCGCCTGCCCTCGGGCCGCGAGCAGCGCCTGACGCTGGTCGAGCACCCGGGCGCCGTGGCGATCGCCGCGCGGTTCGAAGACGGCCGCCTGGCCCTGGTGCGCCAGTACCGCCACGCGGCGCGGCGCTGGATGCTCGAGGTCCCCGCCGGGCGCCTCGAGCCGGGCGAGGACCCGCTGGACGCGGCGCGCCGCGAACTCGAGGAGGAAACCGGGCTGCGCGCCGAGCGCTGGCGCCGCCTGCAGAGCTTCTATCCGGCCCCCGGCTTCTGCACGGAACGCCTGCACCTGTTCCTCGCCGAGGGCCTCAGCCCCGCGCCCGCCGCCAGCCGGCTCAGCCCCGACGACGACGAGGAGCTGACCCAGGATCGCCTGCGGCCGGAGGAGCTGCTGGCCCGCGGGCCCGAAGACGCCAAGACCCTGATCCTGGCCAGCCTGCTGCTGCTGGCGCAGCGCTGAAAGGCTGGGACAAGTTCGACCTGGGCTGCGCACGAGCTGCAGCACCAGTCCGTGGGCAGCCTTCGGCACGCCATCCGGCGGCACGCCGAGGCCCCGGTCCACAGCGCCGCGGTCCACAGCGCCCAAGTCCACAGCCTCCGAAGTCGAGCCCGCGCGCCCGCAGACAAAAGGTCGCAGCGCTCCCCGCGGGCTGCGCTTCATGGCCCGAGGCGTGGCGCCCATCACCGCCCTCCGGGAAGCACCAGCAAGCCCTCGAGCGCCTGGAATCCTCCTTGGCTCCAGCGCGCGCGCCCGAGGCCATCCCGCTCGATCAGCGAACCGAGGCGCACTTCGAGGTGCCGGCCTTCGGGCAGGCTGACGAGCAGGGGCTGGGCCGCGGGATCGAGCACGAACCCAGGCTCGAGCGACCGCTCCCCGGACCCGGGCGTGCGGAAGGGACCCCTGCTAGAGAGTCCCGCACCGGCCTCGAAGCGACAAAGCCACCAGCAGGTGGGCGGCCCGCTGCCGAGGCCGCCGCCCAGCCAGACCGCACCCTCTTCCCCGGCCTCGCGAGCCAGGGCCCGGGCCCCCGGAAAGCGGCGCTGGGCCAGCACGCGACCCCGGGCGTCGAGCAGCCACAGGCGCTCGCCGCCGCGATCGGCAAGCCACAGGCAACGGTCCTGCCCACCGCAGCCAAAGGCCGATCCGCCGACGGCCAGCAACAGCAACAGTCGGAACGAAAGGCAGGCCAGCGCCGCCCGCGTCCGCTCGGACGAACGGGGGGGCCCGCCGGAAGTCTGGAGCGGTCGCATTCCCATACCCCAGAGACCGGCGCGGGCCGCTTCGGTTTCAGAGGCCCCTCGAAAACACGCCGGCCCGACCGGCGCCGCCCCCTCCCGCTCTGCAGGCCTCCGGTCCCGAGCCCGTCAACCCGGCTGGTACTGGTACAGCGCCAGGTAGACCAGCACCCCGGTCACCGACACGTACAGCCACAGCGGGAAGGTGCGCTTGGCCCAGCGCTTGTGGCTCTCCCAGCGCCGGCGCGCCGCCAGCACGAAGGTCCCGATGACCATCGGCAGGTTGATGATCGCGCCGACCACGTGGGTCAAGAGCAGCACCAGATAGGCCCGCTTGAGCCAGCCTTCGCCGGCGAAGCGCCGCGGCCCGAGCTCGCTCTGCCAGACGAAGTGGTAGTAGAGATAGCCGGCCAGGAACACGGCGCTGGCCAGGCCCGCGGCGATCATCAGGGCGCCGTGCAGGCGCTTGCGCTCGGCCTTGATCGCGACCAGCCCCGCGCACAGCAGCAGCGCCGCCAGGCCGTTCATGCAGGCGTTGAGGAACGGCCAGATGGGTTCGGAATCGCCGGCCACGGCCAGCGTCAGGAGCGGCGTCGCGTGCATGGAGGAATGGAGACCCGCAGGCCGGGTGGAGGCGCCGGGTTGGGCTGAATCCGACGGACTGGACCGGCGGCTCGGGCGCAGCCCGAGAGGAGGGTCTCTCGGACCGTCAAACGGGGACCTGCAGCACCAGCCGGTCGAACCACAGGGCCGACAGCAGCAGCGGCAGGTAGATCAGCGAAACCCGCAGGAGACGGCGCGCGGAGACCTCGGACTCGCGCAGCGCGAAGGCCGCCGCGGCGAGCACGTACAGGAGCCCGAGGCCCGTGGCGACCAGCGCGTAGAACCAGGTCGCCGAGCGCTCGAGGGCCGGCACCAGCGCGACCGGCAGGATGCACAGGGCGTGCAGCAGGGACGAACGCCCCGCCACCCCCTCGGCCCCCGGCATGGCCGAGAGCATGCGCATGCCGGCGGCCTGGTAGTCGGCGCGGTACAGCCAGGCGATGGCGAAGAAGTGCGGGAACTGCCAGACGAACAGGGTCGCGAACAGGGACAGGCCGAAAACCTCGGGCCGGCCCGCGGCGGCCGTGGCGCCCAGCAGCGGCGGCATGGCGCCGGGGATCGCGCCCACCAGGGTGTTGAAGGTCGTGTGGCGCTTGAGCGGCGTGTAGACCAGCACGTAGGCCGCCAGCGTGCCCAGGGCCAGGAGCGCCGAAAGCAGGTTGAAGCGCCAGGCCAACAGGCCCACGCCGAACAGGGCCAGGAGCGCCCCGCCGACCACCGCATCGCGCACGCTGACCCGCCCCGCCGGCAGAGGGCGATCCTTGGTGCGCCCCATCAGGGCGTCGACGTCGCGCTCGAGCACCTGGTTGAACACGCAGGCCGAGGCGCTAGTCAGCGCGACCCACAAGGCCACCTCGAGGGCCCGCGCCCAGCCGATTTCGGGGCGCGCCACGATCGCCGCGACCCCGGCCGCGAAGGCCGCGAAGGCGGTGATGCGCAGCTTGGTCAGGGTGACCCAATCGGCCAGCAGGGAAGGCGCCGACGCGATCGCGATGGGGCTGGATTTCTGCATGAGCGGGCGAAGAGTCTAGCGCCCCTGGGCCGGCGAGGGAGCGGCCCCCGCGTCGCCGCCGGCCAGGGGGGTGCCCTGGACCGGATTCCAGCCCGCCGCCAGGGCTCCGGTGACCAGCGCCGCCAGCAGCAGCGCCCCGACCAGCACGTGCCCGACGGCAGAAACGGTCTCCAGCACGTTGACGCTGCCCTGGCCAGCGCTGCCCCGATGGCCGAGCCAAGCGCCGAATCCGAGGACCAGCTGCAGCCCGAGCAGCAGGTGCACGCGGCGGGCCAGGCGCCGCGGGGCGGAGGCGGCAGGGTGGCCCGCGGCCTGCCAGTCGAGCGCCAAGAGCCGCAGGCGCCGAGCCAGGAAGACCAGCAGGCCCAGGACCAGGGCGGCCCCGCCGAGGTGCAGGTGCAAGCGCAGATCGAGCTCGTACTCCCCGCCGCGCAGACCGTGGCGGTACCAGGCCCCGAGCCAGATCTGGGCATAGACCAGGGCCGCCGAGAGCCAGAGCAGGCCCTTCGGTGCCGGGCTGACGCCCCGGGCTGCCCAGCCCCCGGGCGCGCGGTGCAGCAAGGCCGCCACGGCCAAAAGGGCGAAAACCAGCTGGGCTAGTCCGCCGTGCACGAAGGCCAAATCCCGGCTGTTCTCGAGCACCCGCTGACCGCCGAGCCAGCCCTGTAAACAGACCGCCAGCAGGGCGATCCAACTGGCGCGGACCGCAGCGCGCGGCGCGCGGGCGAACCCGGCGCTCAGCGCGGCCACCAGGGCGAACAGCCCGACCAGCAGGCCCCACAGCCGGTGTCCGTGCTCGACGACCGTGGCCACGTCGCGCAGCCACAGGTCGAGCGGGAAAAACGGCATGAAGTAGCCCTCCGCATCCCACCAGCCTTTGACCGCCATGCCCGCGCCGATGGTGGTCACCACGCCGCCGATCAGCACCAACGGAATGGCGCAAATGAACGCACCCCAAGCGGACAGGCGCGGGATCGAAGCGAGAGGCAACATGGCTCGTAGCGGGGGGATTCGGCGTTTTTTTTTCGCGGGGCGGGCGCGCTCATGCGCCCAGCGGGGCGGCCCAGCCGCGGGGGCCTTCAGGGATTTTCCCGGGCGGCCTCCGCGCCCGAGCTCGGCGGGCTCCCGGGCGGGCCCCAGGCCGACCAGGCGGCGGCGTAGAGCTGGTCGGCGAGGCCCGCGGGCAGCTTGCCTTCCGCGGCGATCGCCCGCGCGAGCCCGAGCTCGACCTCGCCGCGGATCGCCAGGAAGCGCACGTAATCGGAGAGGCCGCTCAGAACGGCCGCGGGCCGGCTGCGCCAGCTGGGCATGCCGGTGCCGGACACCCCGTTGAACAGCACGCCGATCAGCGCCTCCTGATCGGGGCGCGTGCGATGTCCCGGGACGAAGTGCTTGAATTCCTGGGAGCGGAAATCCCGCGGGCGCGGGTCCTGGAAGTGCGCGCTCGGGCCGTCGCCGCCGCCTTCGCGGCCGTGGCAGGTCGAACAATCGCGCTGGTAGCTGCGCGCGCTGGCGATCAGCGCAGGCTGGGCCTGTTCGAGCCAAGCGGCCACCTCCGCGCGCCATCCGGCCGCTCCGGCGCGCGCCCGGCCGATCGTCTCGGCGTCGAGTTCCGGGGCCTCCGCGGGCCAGTCCAAGCGCTCGAAGGGCGCCGTCTCGAGGGCCGCGAACAGCTCGGCCCAGCGCCGGCGGTTATCCGCGGCGAGGGCCTCCTTCAGCGCGGGCGTCAGGGCTCCGCCGCCGGCCTGATTGGGATCGAAATCGGGCCGCCCGGGCAGCGGAGCGAAGCGCGGCGCGCTCGGGGGCCCGAACAGGCGTTCGAGCTCGGCGGACAGGGCGGCGCGCAGGTGCGGGGCGCCGATCACGGCCGCGGAGGCCGCTGAAGACAGCCCCAGGGGCGCCGGGGGCCGCTCCGAACCGGCGCAAGCGCACAGGGCCAGCGCAGCGGCCAGGGCCAGGCCGGTTCCGAGGACTCTCGGGGCGTTGAACGGGGCGGACTGCACGGTCAGGGAGCATGGCCCAGGGGCCGGCCCGGGGCAGCGGGCAAATTGTCGCAAGCGCCGCCCCTTGGACGCTTCCGGCCCGGCGCCGGGGTCCTATTCTCTCGGGTCCGCCCCCGGTCCGCGGACAGCCCGAACCAGCCATGCCGACCCCCCTCCAAGCGCTCCAGCAGGCCTCCGGTGCCCGTTCCAACCCCGAGGGCCTGCTGCTCACCTACGGCGATGTCCAGCGCGAGTACCGCGCCGGGCGCGAGGGCGCGGCCCTGTTCGACACCACGGCGCGCGGCCGCCTGCGGGTCTCGGGCGCCGACCGCACCGAGTTCCTGCATCGCCTGCTGGCCAACCGCGTGCGCGGCTTCGAGCCCGGTCAGGGCAACCACAACCTGCTGCTCAATTCGAAGGGCAAGATCCTGTTCGGCTTCGATCTGGTCGTCGGGGCCGAGTGGATCGACCTCAGCACCGAGCCCGGCCAGGGTCCGGCGCTGCAGAAGGCCCTCGACATGTACCTGTTCGCCGACAAGGTGGCGCTTGCCGATCTCAGCGCCGAGGCGGCGCCGCTGGCCCTGGTCGGACCGAAGGCCGCCGCGTTGATCGCCGCTCTGGCGGGCCCGCTGCCGCCCGCGGAGCGCTGGTCCACGGAACTCGCTTGGCGCGGTCATACCGTGCGCCTCGAACGCGGCACCCACGCCGGCAGCCCGGCTTGGTTCCTCGATGCGGGGCCCGCCGGCGCCGCCCCGCTGTTCGGCGCCCTGCGCGACGCGGGCGCCACGCCCGCCGGCCGCGTGGCCGAAGATTTCTTGCGCGTGGAGGCCGGGCAGGCCGCCTTCGGGGCCGATGTGGACGACAACATCTATCCCCAGGAAGCGCGGCTCGAGCGCTCCTTCGCCCTCGACAAGGGCTGCTACATCGGGCAGGAGGTGGTCGCCAAGATCGACACCTACGGCGGCCTCAACAAGCGCCTGTGCCTGCTGTCGATCGATCACGACGATCCCCTGCCGCGCGGGGTCAAGCTGATCGGCGAGGATCCCGAGCGCGGCGGCGAACGCGAACTCGGCATCCTGACCTCCTGGGCCTACTCCTTCGTGCTCGACCGCGGCCTGGCCCTGGGCTACGTCAAACGCCGCCATCAGGCGCAGGGACGCCGCTTCCAGTTGCGCGGCCCCGCCGACCAGCCGCTGCCCGGCAGCGCCACGCTGGTGCCCATGCCGGTGCGGCCCGATGGCCTGCCGGTCAGCGGCGAATTTGAATGAGCTCGGCGCGGGACGGGCCCCCCGCCGTGCCAGAGCGGCGCTGAATCCGGCCCGATCCGGCTCCGCCCCGAGGCTCGGGTCCGCGCGGGCCGAACGCGACGCCGGCGAGCGGGTCTCCCGCTCACGGCCCCCGCGGGGCCAGAAGGGCCGGCCCCCAGCCCGCCAGGGCGGCGCCGAGGGCCGGCCGCAGGTCCCCCTGGAACTGCCCCTGGAATCCAAACGGCCCGGGGAGGCCACGCCGACGGGATGGACAGCTCCGCAGCGCGGCCCCGAGGCCAGGGATGGGGCTGATCGCCAGCACGCCGGAACCGGCGGGGGACGATAAAAAGGCCCGAGCGATCAGCCGCGCCGGGATTCCCAGGGCCGCGGTCAGAGTTTCAACTTCTGGAACGATCGCTCGGCAGGCCCGAGACCAGGCCCACCGAGGGGCAGGTCGGTGTCACCACGGCCTCGACGGCTTAGCCGGCGGCCTGCCCAGACCTTGCCAGCCAGAACGGGGGCAGCACGCGAAGGCTTGGAAACCATGAGGCCGAGCGAGCATATCCGCTGGGCTGGCCGCCGAACGGCAGCTCGATCGGCTGCGGCCCCGCTTGTCGGAAGCCTCGAACGCCCCGGACGAGGGTCGCTTTGTCGGCCCTTCCGCGCGTTGGAATCACCTGGGGCGCGCCGAGAGCGCTCCGGCCAAAACGGAACGGGCGTCGAAGGAAACTGGACACGGGCAAGAACCGCAGGGCGTCCGAGTTCCCCCGTGTGCCCGTGGACATCCCGGGCAGCCCTCAGGGGGCCAGCAGGACGGGCGTCGGGTTGCTGACCGTCTCGAGAGCCAGGCTCTGCTGGTCGAACACCACGAAGGCGTGGTGGGCGGTCTGGCCGACGAAACTCGGGGCGGAGCCCGGGAGCAAGACCAGGCTGGCGTTGGCGCGGCCCCAGGGGTCGAGCTGGCCCAGGGAACCGGGCAGCCAGCTCGAGTTCGGGAAGGCCAGGGTGAATTGGGTGTAGGCGTCAAACACCAGCGGCAGATCCAGGGGCCCAAGCGGCAGCGCCGGCGCCGTGCCGGACAGGGACCCGAGCAGCAGATAGAAATCGCCGGCGTGCTCGCCGCAAGCCGCCAGCTGCAAGGGCTGCGTCCCGCCCGCCCCGGTCGAGACCTGGCTATTCGAACCTTCGAGATGCGTGCTAGGCACCAGACTGTAGATGTGC
>JBIKLM010000265.1:0-6068 GCA_044359835.1 Planctomycetota bacterium | reverse complement strand
TCGATGTGTGGGCCCAGCGGCGCCAGGAGAAAATCGAGCTGGTCCCGGTCACGCGCGCCACCGTGACCATGGTCGCCGTGGACGACCAGGGCGACAAGACCCCGCTGATGCGCCGCGACGATCCGCTGCCCCTGTACTGATCGCGGGCGGCGCTGGCCGGCGACGCGGTCCGAGCGAGGCTGGGGCTGTGCGCGGGGGAACGACCGATCCCGCGACGCCGGCGGGCCGGCGCCTGGCCGGAGCGAGGGGGGTGGCCGCTCGTCGGCGGCGCCCCCCGCGGTGCGGCGCCGGCCTCGGGCGGCTGCCTGACGCCCACGAAATCGCCGCCCGCCTAAAGCCCGGCCGGGCGGCGATGCGATCAGGGGAGACATCCCACCGCTCCGAGACCTGCCGGTCGGAGGGGGGGGCCGCCCGCGCCAACGCCTCCATGAAAAAGGTCCTCATCGTGGATGATTCGAGCACCATGCGCCGGATCATCATGCGCTCTCTGCCTCAAGCCGGCCTGCAGGTCGACACCATCCTGGAGGCCGAGAACGGTGCCCAGGGCCTGGCCACGGTCCAATCGGACCCGGAGGTCGAGCTGGTCTTCTCCGACGTCAACATGCCGGAGATGAACGGGCTCGAGTTCATCAAGGGCGTGCGCGCCAGCCGCGACAAGCGCTCCCTGCCGATCGTGATGATCTCGTCCGAGGGCAGCGAGGCCTTCATCCAGCAAGCCCTGGACTGCGGTGCCAACGGCTACGTGACCAAACCGTTCACCCCCGAGTCCATCAAGCAGCGCCTGGAGGGACTCCTTGGCTGACCTAAAGTCCAATCCGATGGATTCTGCGCGCCTGTTCCAGGCGCTCGAGGAGGCCGCCAAGGCGACCTTCGAGACGATCGCCACCAGTTTCCAACGCCAGGTGCGGGTGGGCTCCGGCGAGATCCAGGACCCCGCGCAGATCTTCAAGCAGATCGTCGATGGAGAACACGGCCAGGTGCACATCTGCGCCAAGGTCGACTTCGTGGGCGATGTCACCGGGCAGGTGATCCTGCGCTGCAACGCCCAGGGGGCCCTGGATATCAGCCGCGGGCTCCTGATGATGGAGGAAGGCGAGGCGATCCAGATCGACGAGGTCGAGGACGCCTTGGCCGAATGCGCCAACATCATCGGCGGCCTGATGAAGACCAAGGCCCTCGATCCCCACGGCACCTACCGGCTGGGACTGCCCGAGATCTTCCGCCTGCCCCACGACAGCGAGGGCACGCATGGCGGCTCGCTGCTGTATCAGATCAAGCAAGGCATCATCTCCGTGGAGATCTGGCGCCTGGATGGTGTCGACGGTTCGAGCCGTGCCGCAGCCTGACCCGACCGCCCAGGCCGACCGCGATTTCTCCAGGGCGGTGGCGGCCCAGTTGTTGGAGAGCGTGTCGGCGATCGTCGACAAGGAGCTCGCCCTGGGCGAGTTCGAATGCTCGCGCCGCGAACAGCGCAGCGCCGGCGAGGGCCAGGTCCACATCAACTTCAAGTTTAAGTTCAGCCTGGACGGCCAGGTATCCCATGGTTGCCTGCTGCTTCCGCTGACCCAAGCGGTGGCGGCGGCCTGCTCGATGCTGATGATGCCGGTCGCCCAGGTCGGCGAGATCTGCTCCTCCGGCAGCCTCGACACGCCGATCAAGGACGCGCTGCTCGAGCTCGGCAACATGCTGGCCAGCTCCCTCGGGGCTCCCTACCAGGAGCCCTGCGAGCAGGTCTCGGTGCAATTCGCCGGCTGCCAGGGGGTCCGGGCAGGAGTCCGCCCGGCGATTCCCTATCGCGAAGGCAGCCCGCTCCTGACCATCGAGGCCCATTCGATCTTCGAGCCCTTCGGGCGCTTCAGGTTCTTGCTCCTGCTGCCACCGCCCTGGGGTCCCGAAGGCCCCGCGGCAGCCGCTTGAGCCGCTCCGACGGACCCGCAGATCCAAGGGGATGCGGGTCCGCTGCGTTGGGGTCGGCCAAGGCCTTCAGCGGCGGTTCGGAAAGACGAATTCGGTCTGCTGCAGCCCGCGGACCGCCCGGCAGCAGGCAACAGCGCGGCGGCCCCCGGCTCCGGGAAGCGGGGCGAACCGCGCCAGAGGCATGCGCTGGCGCGGCGGGCTTCGATCCCTCGGGGCCCGTGCGTCTCGACCCTCGGCCCAACCCAACCGTGCGCAGGGCCGGCAGCCAGCGTCCACGCAGTCCCTTGCTGCCGCCCCGGTCAGCCTCGATTTCTGGCCCCCGGGGGCTCTCCCCGATGGAACCCTGTCGAGGTTTTCTCCGCTGAGGTCAAGTCCTTCCTTCCAGGCCACCGAAGGAAATCCTGTCGCTCGAATGACGGCTTTATCGGCCAACCATTTCGGTCTCGCCTGTGGCCACCCTCGCTTCAGAAACCGTGCGCGCCGAAGTGCGCTGCTTTGCCTTGCCTACCGCCCATGGCGAGCTCGGCCGCCTGAGCCCCAGCGGCCTGCAGGTCTTGCTCAGGGATCCGGCCCCGCCGCACCTCGAACCCGGCTGCGAGGTCGAGGTGCGGCTGTTCGACGAGCGCGAGCCAGGTCCGGCCATGCAAGTTCCCGGAGTCGTGGCGCGTCTCGATCAGCGCCCCGGGGGCGAACAGCTCCTGGTGCTGTTCCTGCGCGGCCTGCCGCCCGGGGAGCCCGGGGAACGCTTCCTGCGCATCCTCGACCGGCGCGGCGCCACCCGGGTCGGGCCCCCGCAGCCCACCGCCCTGTGGGTATGCCCGCCCGGCTTCCAGGCGGCCCTGCGCGGCGAGGTCATCGACCTGTCCGCGGATGGCCTCGGGCTGAGCCTCGCCGACCCGGCCCTGCGCTTCGATGGCACGCAGGGGCTTTGGAGCTTCGAACTGGACCTCGGACCCTCCGCGCCTCCCCTGCGGCTGGCCGGGCGCCTCAAGCGCAGCGGGCGCCGCGCCAACCGCCTGCAGCTCGGATTCCGCCTGGAGCACGGCACGGATTCGGAGTCGATGGCCGGCCGCGCCCGGCTGCTCGAGCTGCTGCGCCGCTGGCGCGGCTGACGGACCGGGAAACGGTCGACATGGGCTGGGGTCGGGCCGGGCCTGGCACCCAAGGCCCGCATCGGCAGAAGGAACGGGGGTCGGGCGCCCGATAAGCGCTCGCATCCGTCGTGTCCATGACCCTCCCGATCAGCGCCCATTCGGAGGCCCTCGCCAAGGCCATCGTCCTGTTCGACCCCACGCGCGACCTGACGGCCTTCCAGGGCCCGCTGGAGGCGCTCGACGGTCTGGCGCGGGAGCTGGGCTGCGGTCCCCTGGTCGAGCTGTGCGAACGGGCTGCCGAGGGCCTGCGGGGGCTCGGTCCCGGCGCGAATTCGAGCGCCAGCCTGGACCAGCTCGAGCTGGTGGTGCTGGAGTCTGCGCGCATCGCCGACAAGCTCCTCCGGGGTGAGCCGATCGACCGGGGCCTGCCGGCCCCGTCCGAAGCGGCCCCCGCGGGCGAAAGCGCTTCGGGGCTGGCGCCGGAGATCGAGCCCGAGCTCCTGGAGCTGTTCCTGAGCAGCGCCGGGGAGAACCTGAGCGGCATCGAGCGCAATCTGCTCGAACTCGAAGGCCAGCCGCGCCGCAAGGACCTGTGGGCCGAGCTGCGCCGCCAGGTGCACACGCTCAAGGGCGAGTGCGGGGTGCTCTCGCTGGGCGCTGTCCAAGCG
This sequence comes from Planctomycetota bacterium, assembly GCA_044359835.1. Taxonomy (GTDB): domain Bacteria; phylum Planctomycetota; class UBA1135; order UBA1135; genus JBIKLM01. The sequence goes on along the minus strand of JBIKLM010000265.1, from coordinate 2,389 downwards.
GTGCTGCACGAGGCCGAGTCCTACCTCGATCGCATCGCAGGCGACGGGGCCGCGGAACGCCTCGAACCCTGCTTCCCGCTGGTCGATTGGTTGCGCCGCGTGTTGGCCTGCATCCGCTCCGGCTCGGGGCACCTGCCGGAGGGCGGCGCCGAGCTGCGGGCGCGCTTCCAGGCGGGTGTTGCGCCCGTCGGTCAGGTCCCCAAGGCGATTCCGCCGTCCGCTCGGCCCCAGTCGATCGTCCCGGGGGGGCCACAGGCGGTCGATGCGGTCGCCTTCCCGCCGGAGGTCTTGCAGGACGAGACCCTGCCGGACCTCATCACCGAGGCGCGTCAGCACCTCGAGAGCGCCGAGGCCGGTCTGCTGGCCCTCGAGCGCCAGCCGGATGATGCCGAGCCGCTCAACGTCGTCTTCCGGGCTTTCCACACGATCAAGGGTGTCGCCGGCTTCCTGAACCTGGCGCCGATCGTGCGCCTGGCCCACTCGACGGAAACCCTGATGGACGAAGCCCGCAAGGGCCGTCAACTGTTCACCCCAGCGCACATCGGCCTGATCCTGGCCTCCAACGACGCCATGAGCCGCCTGCTGGGCGCGCTCTCGGGCCAGCCCGCTCCGCAGCAGGCCGAGCTCGATCGCTTGATCGAGAGGATCGATGCGGCCACGCGGGGCGAACTCCCCAGCGAAGGCGCCGCGGCGAATCCCCTCCGGCAGGTCTTGGAAGCCATCGGCGTGCAGAGCGCCGAAGAGATGGACTCGGCCTCCAAGGACCCCGCCCCGGCGGTCAAGCGTCTGGGGGAGATCCTGTTGGAGCGCTCGGCCCTGGGTCTGCAGGATCTGCAATTCGCGCTGGCCCGGCTAGAGCGCCTGCGCAGCGAAGGGCGCCCGGTCAAGCTCGGGGACCTGCTGGTCGAGCTGGGCCTGATCCAGCGCGGGCAGCTCGATGCGGCCCTGGCCTCCCAAGGGCAGGGCTCGCCGGTCAAGCGGCTGCTCGAGACCCCGGCGACCATGCCGCCGCTCGACTCGGAGGCGGTGCGCAAGATGCGCGTGGAGAACACGGTCATGGTCGCGACCCAGCGGCTCGACCTGCTGGTCGACATGGTGGGCGAACTGGTCATCGCCCAGCAAATGATCGTCCAGGATCCACAATTGGGCAGTCTGCATAGCGAGACGCTCAGCCGCAACCTGGCCCAGGTCAGCAAGATCACGCGGGATCTGCAGGAGGCCTCCATGTCGCTGCGCATGGTGACCTTCAAGTCGACTTTCCAGAAGATGAGCCGCCTGGTCCGGGACGTGGCGGCCAAGTCCGGCAAGGACGTGGCCTTGACCATGAACGGCGCCGACACCGAAGTCGACCGGACGGTGGTCGAGAAGATCAGCGACCCGCTGATCCACATCCTGCGCAATGCGATCGACCACGGACTGGAGACCCCTGAGGAGCGCCGTGCGGCCGGCAAAGCGCCCAAGGGCCAGCTCTGGCTCGAGGCCTACACCAAGAGCGGCTCGATCGTCATCGAAGTGCGCGACGATGGACGCGGCATCCGGCGCGAAAAGATCATCGCCAAGGCCCTGGCCGTCGGCCTGGTCACTGAATCACAACGCCCCGGGGAGTGGAGCGACAACGAGGTCTTCAAGCTGATCTTCGCGCCGGGTTTCTCGACCGCCGAGAAGGTCACCGACATCTCGGGGCGTGGCGTGGGAATGGACGTGGTCAAGCGCAACGTCGAAGGCATGCGTGGCAAGATCGAGATCGCCTCGGAGCCCGGCGTCGGATCGACCTTTACGCTCAAGCTGCCCCTGACCCTGGCGATCATCGACGGCATGGTGGTGCGCTGCGGATCCGAGCGCTACGTGCTGCCGACTCTCTCGATCGTGCAGAGCTTCCGGCCCAGCACCGAGACGCTCCACCGGGTGTTGTCCCGCGGCGAGCTGATCGAGGTGCGCGGTCGCCTGGTGCCGGTCTTCTCCCTCGAAGGCGCCTTGCGGGACCGGTTCGGGGATTCCGCCAGGGTCTCGGAGGGGATTCTGGTCCTGATCGAATCGACCGGCGGGCAGGTCTGCGTGCTGGTCGACGCCATCGTCGGCCAGCAGCAGGTCGTGATCAAGAACCTCGGCAAGAGCCTGCCCAGCATCGACGGGGTCTCGGGGGGCGCGATCCTGGGCGACGGGCGTGTGGCCCTAATCGTCGATGTCGAACGCCTGATCTCACGCCTGACCATGGCCGTCGCCTGAGGCGGTCCGAGGAGCCCATGAGCAAGAAGAGCGAAAGTCGCAGTCCGCAGGCCGGCAAGTACCTGACATTCCTCCTGAACGGGGGCGACTATGGGGTGCCGATCCTGCTCGTCCGCGAGATCATCGCGATGCATGCGATCACCGCCCTGCCCCGGCTCCCCGA
>JBIKLM010000264.1:0-6075 GCA_044359835.1 Planctomycetota bacterium | reverse complement strand
GCTTACGGCGCAATGGACGCTTCAGCTCCGTTCGCACGAAAGCTCCGTCCCCCGGCCCCAGGGCGCTGCTGCGGTCGAATTGGAGGCCCGCCAGGGGCCCCTGGAAGGGGCCGTTGGCTGCCCTGGAGGTCCCCCTAAACACCCCGATCCTCTGTGCGGCGGGTCGCCAGCGGGGGGGGGCGCGGCGGGACTCCCGCGCGGGCCCAAGGCCGCTCGCCACCCGCCCAGGGCGGGTCTGGTCGCGGCCGGCCTGCTGGCTCGGTTCACGGACTCCACGCGCTGCCGGTCCAGGCCTCCGTCCCCGGCCGTCCCGGAGCTGCCGGGTTCACGCCCCTGCCCTGCCGCCCCCGCCCGGACAGGCCATCGACCAAAGCTGCAGATCCCCCCCGCACCCAAAGCACCGGGAAGCCCCACCGACCCTGTGGGCCGGCTCCGCAGCCAACGGCGGAGACGGCGCGCGGCCTTCGGTTCTGGCTCGGATGCCAAACGCTCGAGGCCGACCGGCCCCGCTCGGCTTCGAGCGCAGAGCCCTACTCCAGCAGGGGGCGCTGGGTCAGCGCAAACCCATCCCCGAGGGAAAGCTCGTGCCTGTGGAGGGCCGACACTTCGAAACGGAACTCCTCCTGCCCGGCGCCTTGAACGCTCCGGACCACATACATTCCGGTCGGCACCACGAGCGGGCCAAACTCGAAGCCCTGCCAGCCATAAATGCCCAACACAGTTTCCCGCCCATCCTGATCCACGCGCATCAACTGGATGCGATTGACGAACACGTCGGATCTGCAGTCCAGGATCCCGAAGTCCAAATTCAGCTTCAGTTCGAGCAGCAGGTCGCTCCCGCCGAGATGGACGATCCGGAGAGGTCCATCATCCGCCTGAGCGCGCAGACCCGCCGCCATCGACCGGAATGCGACCCGGTACAGTCCTTCGGGCACTCCATCGATCGTCGTGAACCCATCTGCTACGGATCCGATATTGTAGCGGAGCAATCTCGCTTCAGAGATCAAATCCAGCGTCCCCAGGACCCCGGATGGAGACAGGAGATCGAGCAGTGCCAGGGAGTCGGTGGGATCCAAGCCATCGAAGGACACCCTGACGCCGATTTCATGCAAGGGAACACAATCTGCGATCGAGATCGGCACGAACAGGGGCGCCTCGGAGACTGGCCCCGGAGAAAACGAGACATCCGCTGGTGGGCAACCCGGCCAGTTCAAGGTTGCAGCGATCGAGATCGGCGCCTGAGGAGGTCTGCTGAAAACACGCAAGCCGGGGGATGTCAGCGGATAGCTTGCGGCGAATCCACATGCCTGCAGGAGGCGCAGTCGTACCGACGTCAGGCCTAGGAACGGGTTCTGCGGCGCGCCCACCGGAGGAGTGGGGAATTGAAAGCTGAGGATGTCTGTGGGCATCCTGGGGTTGATGTCCGCAGACGTCCCATCTTCAAGATTGCGGTTGAATCGGACCCAGGTGATGCGATTGAGGCGCAGCAAGACTCCGGACTCGCCAGCCAGGACATCAACGAGTGCTTCCTGGGAGGCAACCCCAGGCCCGAGCGCCAAACAGCGCCACCATCGGACCCCGGTGGGCACAACGACCTCAAAGCTGCCCGAACCAGGCCTTGGGGAGCAAACGGCGACCGAGTCAGCACCGACGAAGGTCGGGACGCCTCGATTCTCCAAGGCCGCGCGGAGGAGCTCCACCAGGAGCCCATTCGATTCCAGTTGTACCGGATAGACGAACACCGCGATCTGGCTGGCTTCCTCCGGATCGCCCAGGTCGATGCGCCCGTGGATCGTGTGTCCGGGGGTCAATCGGTGATCGATCACGTGGGTGGCCGGATCCAGCCGCGCAAGCAATCCGGGGACACCGAGCATTTCTCCGATATGACCGGGCGCCCGGACATGCAGCGCCCAGCCGGCCTCCAGGGATCCTGGCAAGGCAACGATGCCTGAATCGTCCGCAGCGTGGGTGACCAGCTCCTCGTTGGCTGCCAGCAGGGTCACCAGCGCCCCAGGCAGCGGCTCGAGTTCCGCTCCGAGGACCCTCAAGGACAGCGGCGACCCTCCGGTGCCTTCGACCCTCCCTGAGCTCGGGCTGCTGCTCGCCATGGACAGGGACGGTTCCGACCCCGTGGGCTGTCCTGGGCGCGGCTCGCCAGCCCGGCGGGTCGGCGTCTGATTCGGGCTGCTATCGAGCCACAAGGTGGCCAGGATCGCCACAAGGGCAGCTAGGCCGATGCAGGCAAGGATCGCGTGCCAGCCGCGCGGAGACCGAGGGGGCATGGCTAGAAAGTCGCTGGCGCAGGTGCGGGTGTGCGGGTCAGCCGGAGCCGGAGGAAGTCCCCGAGCGCGAGGTCACCCGATACTCGAGCCTGCAGCCTGAGGCCCCAGGCATCGGGTGCAAACGCATGGGAGCAAGGTGCTGAGTAGAGGCGATTCCTGCCATGGAGCGGACCCCCGAGGAGCCCGGACGTCATCACGGCGCCAATCAAGTTGAGAGACCAACGACCCAGCCCCGAAAAACTTGAAGGAGCGTGCCGACTGGGCTTCGACTGCGCTACTGAGCGCAGACGGCGTACGTATTTCCACCTTGGACCTGGGCTCCGCATGACCCGCCGTCTGGGCAACCTGGGATATTCGGCCGACACCAACCGACGGTAGTGGTCGAAGTACCGCCTTCAAAAAACGTAAACAGTAGCTGACAGCACGCAGAGCTTTGGCTGCCACAAGAACACGACACGGTTACTACAGTTCCGGTTTCGTTCTGAGGGGTCCAGTTCATCACACAAGGACCCGGAATGCAGTCATTAATCTCGCAATGAGGGAAGAAGCTAGAGTCGAGCCAGAGTTCGCAGGGACTGTCGGTCTGGCTGAAAGTCGGGAGTTGAACAAGCAGAGCGCTCGCGATGACTAGGTGAAGTCGAATTCTTTAGTCGTAAGTCGGCACTGTTCCCCGGTCAAGCGCGATCGAGGAATTTACTCATATCTTACAAACCGGAGCGGCTTTCCCCTGGCGGCAGGGGAGGTGCCCCCTGGTTCGGGGAGCCCGGGGGCCACCGCCCGGCCGGAGGCCGGGTCGAGCGGCGGAGGCGGCGGGCCCGGCCGAGGGGCGGCCGCCGGAGTCAGCCGGGCTGGTGGCGCTCGCGCAGCAGGCGGTAGGGATAGATGCCGGTGTCGTGGCCGTCGCTGAAGCCGATCGCCAGGGCGTAGTGGCCGACCAGGCTCACCGCGCGGGTCTCTAGGTCGGCCGGGGTCGTGGCGGGGTCGTGGCGCCGGATGCCGCTGTGCTCGTCCACGCACCAAGCGCAGGGACAGAAGTCCCGCAGGGCTTTGGCGCTGAACACGCTGCGCTCCCCGTCCGCCCAGCGGATCTCGAGCCGCGAGGGGTCGCTCTTCTTGATCTCGAGCGGCTGGGTCGCCTCGGGCGTCAGGCTGGGGCGGCTCCTCGGGATCGGCCCGGAAGCCTCGCTGGAGTGCGGCATGGCCCGATCCTGGAGCCCCGGGCCGCCGCGTGCAAGCGCGACCCGGCTTGCCGCGCGCCCTGGTCCTCGGAACAGCCCGTTTCCTACGCGCGTTGCTCCGGATGGGCCGCCGGGACCGGAGCCCCAGCTCACTTGGCGATCGGGATCGCCGCCAGGGCGATCGGCCCCAGCCCGAGCCGCCGGCCCGCGCGCGACAGGGGCTTCATTGGGCGGCCAGCTCCCACAGCACCAGCTCGCTGTCCTCCAGGCCCTCGAGGACCAGCTCGCGCTCGTCCTCGATCGCGGCGCCGTCGCCCGCGCCCAGGGTCTGTGCGCCGAGCCGCAGCCGGCCGCGGGCCACATGCAGCCAGGCCGCGCGGCCGGCCGCCAGCGGCAGCGACACGCGCTCGCCGGCCCCCAGGGTCGCCACGTACAGGGCCGCGTCCTGGCGGATCTTCAGGGAGCCATCGCGGCCGTCCGGAGAGACCACCAGGCGCAGGCGCCCGCGGCGCTCGGCCAGGGGGAAGTCCTTCTGCTGGTAGCTCGGGCTGGTGCCGGTCTCCTGCGGGAAGACCCACATCTGCAGAAAATGCAGGCCCTCGCTGCGCGAGGGGTTGAACTCGCTGTGGGTCACGCCGCGGCCGGCGGACATGAGCTGCACTTCTCCCGGGCGCATCTGCGCGCCGTTGCCGAGGCTGTCCTTGTGCTCGAGGGTGCCCTCCAGCACGTAGGACACGATCTCCATGTCGCGGTGTCCGTGGGTGCCGAAGCCCTGCCCGGGGGCGACGCGGTCCTGGTTGAGCACGCGCAGCTGGCCGAAGCCCATGTGGGCCGGATCGAAGTAGTTGGCGAAGGAAAAGGTGTGGTAGCTGTCGAGCCAGCCGTGGTTGGCATGGCCGCGGGCAGCGGAAGGACGCAGGGTGATCATGGCTTCAGGATAGGTCTGTACAGGGGCTGCCGGGCCTCGCTCGGCCTGTGTGCAGGGATCAGCGCTGGCCCGCCAGGATCCTGCGCACCTTGCAGGAGGGCGAGACCAAGCGCCTGGGCGGGACGCGCACGCTGCGCGTCGAGGTGCGCGCGCTGGTGGCCATGCACCGCGATCGGCGCGCCCTGGCCGCCGAGGGGCGCTTCCGCGGGGACCGGTTCTTTCGCCCGGCCTTGCTCAGCCTGCTGGTGTCGCCGTTGGGCGAGCGCGGGCACGGCGTGCTGCCGCTCGCCGAGCGCTTCGCGCGTGAGTTCGGCAAACCTGCGACGCGGCTCTCGCGAGCGGCCGCCCAGCGGCGACCCGCAGGCTTTGGGCTCGAAGTTGGCGCTTCTTGAGCGCACGGCACACCGAGCGGACACCGACCAGCAGAGCCAACCTCCTGCACTGCGTCCCTGCCGCACCGCAGGCATCCCGCAGGAGTCGCCGGAACGAACCTTTCGCCCCGCTCAGGCAAGCGTCCCGGCGGTCCATTCCCCCGTCGATCAGGCGCCCGGACGCTCCCGCGGCCCCCGGGGAGGAATGGTGGTCAGAGCCGGATTTGAACCGGCGACCCCTTGATTTTCAGTCAAGTGCTCTACCAGCTGAGCTATCTGACCACTCCCTGACGTCCAGGGGCGGGGATTGTGTCGGCCGGCGGGGCGGACGTCAACGGTCCAGGGACTTCTCCCGCTCGGCCAGCAGGCGCCGGGCGCGGGCCACATCCTGCTGCACCTGGGCGGCCAGGGCCGCCAGGTCCGGGAAGCGCTGTTCGCCGCGTAGGCGCTCCAGCAGCTCGACCTCCAGGCTGGCGCCGTAGAGGTCCCCGCTCCAGTCGATCAGGTGCACCTCGATGCGCAGCTGGCCGCCGGCCTGGGCCAGGGTCGGCCGGACGCCGATGTTGACCACCGCGGGCCAGCCGGGCTCGCGCTCGGCGCCCCGCCGGGCGCGGGCCGCGTAGACCCCGGGCGGGGGGTGCAGCCCGGCGTGCAGGTCCAGGTTGGCCGTGGGGAATCCCAGGGTGCGCCCCAGGGCGTCCCCGTGCACCACGTCCCCGTAGAGCGCCACCGGGCGCCCGAGCATGGCCGCCGCGGCCTCGAGGTCGCCGAGCTCGATCGCCTCGCGGATCGCGGTCGAGGACACCGGGCGGTGGCGCACCAGCACCTGCCCGACCACGTCCACGGCCAGGCCCAGGCGGCGCAGGCTCTCCGGGTTGCCCTCGGCCCCGCGGCCGAACTTGCTGTCGAAGCCCAGCACCGCGTGGCGGCAGCCGAGGCCGTCCAGCAGCACGCGGCGCGTGAACTCGGCCGCGTCCAGGGCGCGCAGCTCCGCGTCGAAGGGCAGGGCCACGGTGTGCGCGATGCCCAGGCGCTCGAACAGGTGCAGGCGGTGCTGCAGGCTGGTCAGGGACTTGGGGGCGCGGCCGAGCAGCAGCTGTTTGGGGTGGCCCTGGAAGGTCACCAGGGTCGGTTCCGCGCCGAGTTCGATCGCGCGCGCCAGATTGGCGCGCAGGATCGCCTGGTGGCCGAGGTGGACCCCATCGAACACTCCGATCGAGACCACCGACCCGCGCGGGGCGGGGGCCAGGTCCGCGAGGCGCTCCGTCAGGCGCACGGCGGGGCGTCGCTCAGCGACGGCGCGGCAGCCCGCCGCT
>JBIKLM010000263.1:0-6081 GCA_044359835.1 Planctomycetota bacterium | reverse complement strand
GGCCCGCCCTCCACGCGCGCCCGACCGCTTCCAGGCAGCTCCCGAGGCTCCACTGGGCAGCAGCACGGACGCAGAAGGGACCGGATCCACTCGGCCGCGGGATCCACGCCGACGGGGAATCGGCCCGAACCGCTACCCTTTCCCGGGGGTCATCCGCTTGGAGTTCCTATCCCCGCACGCCGAGGCGAAGCGCGCCGACCTACGCATCCTGCAGGCGATCGGCACCGACGACGAGACGCTGCCGGCCAACCGCGCCTTCCACGCGCACCTGCAGTCGCTCGGCATCGCGCACGACTACATCGAGCTCGCCGCTACCGCGCACGAACCGCTGCGCACGCTGCAGCGGCTCGAAGACCGGCTGTGGGACTTCCTGCGCGACTGCTTCGCCGCGGCCGGTCGCTGAGGCGTCCGCCTGGCGTTGCTCACTGTCCCCGGAACTGCGGTCGGGGAACCGCTCCCGAGTTCCACCTGCCACCGACCGCGACCGCCCCGGGTTCACCAGCTCGGCGTAGTCAGCCGCTCGCGGCGGCAGCGCAGCCACGCATGCGCGAACGGCAGGTCCGCGGGCCACTCGATCGCGAAGTCGTGCTCGGCCCGGACGCCATGCTGCAGGCGCAGCAAGTCCGCCCCGTGCCCGTCGACACGCTCACCCGACCAGAACTCGTCGTACTGACCAAGCTCTGGCCGCGGCAGCGAGGCTGTCGTGCCGAGGGCCAGCGTCAGCGTGATCGACCAAAATTGGTAGTACTCGTTCCAACCGTCGCCGTGATCGCGCCCGTGCCGCTCGTGCGAACAGCCCTGCACGGATGCCTCGCAGCCGTCGCGGCGGCGCACGGTGCGCAGCGTGGCCGGATCGACCTCCCAGCGAAAGGAGCCGCTGTCGTAGATCCAGTAGTATCCCAACTTGGATGCGGCGAGCGGCGCCATCGCCAGCAGCAGCCGACGCGCATGGGCGGGATGGGACGTGGACCTCGGCATGACGCAGTCCTCATGTCCATTATGCCACCTGGGCGGGGTAGCGAGCCATGAGCCTGGTCGATGAACTGGCCGCCCAGCCGGTCCCGCCGCATCGAGTCGCCGCTCACCTGTCAAGGGACGTCATCTCTTACGCAGTTAGGGGACGTCAATCGTTACGCACCTGGGCGGTTGTGTTAGGTGTTTGTTAGCCCGGTTGGTGGGGTGGTCAAGGAGGGGCTTGCCCCTCCTTGTCTGCCTGCAGGACGAAGGCCTGTAGGCCCCCCCCGGGGTCGCCGAGCCGCCCACGCCGCCCTGGGCGGCCGAAACCCCACCGACCGGAACCACGCCGGTCCCGGCGGTCCAACGGAAGTACTGCACGGCATCCGTGCCGGCCACCACCGACCCGTCAGCGCTGACGGCGCTGGGGCTCAATCGGGTGCCAAGATTGGTGAAGGAACCCTGGGCCAGGACGCTCCCGCTGAGCAGCAGGCCGGCCATCGGAAGCTATACGCGAAGTTGCATGGGGCGAAACGTGGTGAGGAGTCTGGGAGGGGATCCGCGGCGGAACCGTGGAAGCAGGGCGCCAGGCGCACCCGCCGGGCCAGCCCTCGGTCTGCGCCCCGGGGCCGCCGGGTAGGACCAGGAAAAGGGAGGTTGGGGGGCCCCGAAGCGGCTCTTGAGTGAAGCCCGAGAGGCCATGATGACCGCTGCTGGGAGGCTCGCAGGTCCTCCGCACAACTTTCCCTGGGGAAAGTCGGGGGGCCTTCCGGGAGCCGCCCAGGGCCCTTCGGAGGTGCAGAGGCGGCCCTCGACCACCCCTGCCGCGCCCCCCCGGGGCGGGGCCCGACCAGCGCCGGTTCCGGGCCGCCCAGGTGGCCGCAGACGCAATGCCGCGAAGGGAGAGCCACTTTCCGACAGCTCTGTCACCGCGCCGGAAACGGCCTGCGGTGCAGCCGAGGGGAGCCCTGGCCAGCCCTCGGGGCAGGCCAGGGAAGTTTTTGGTGGGGCGCCTGAGACGTGCGGCAGCGCCCTCGGATTGGACTTGTGTGCCCCCCGTCCCGGGGGGGCGCCCCATCCCTCGAGATCGACCCATGCGACCCCCCCTGATGTATGCGGCCCTGCCGCTGGCCCTTGCGATTGGCTCCCTCCCCGCACGCGGAGACTGGATCAGCAAGTTCTACCTCAACAAGAACTTCTACGACGTGGCCCTGAGCGGCATGCCGGACCTGGACCAGCGCCGCGAAAGCGCTCCCGGCCTGACCGGCCTGCCCGGCGACGGCGGCATGCACTGCGTGCCCACCTCGGCCATGAATGTGTTGGCCTACGCCGCGGCCCACGGGTTTCCGTTTTTGGCGCCCGGGGTCGCCAACTGGCAATCCGATGCCAACTACGAAGCCGCGACCCTGGCGATCCTGCAAATGGGCCTGTGGATGGGCACCCAACCCGGCGGCATGCCCAATGAAGGCACCAACTCCGCCGGTGCCATGGCCGGCTACCAGCAGTGGTTGTCGGATTCCCCGCTTTTCACGGTAACCGGGCACTTTTCTAAGGACAACTACGCGCCGCGGGTGTCGCACATGGCCAAGGCCATGGCCAATGGCGCCCTCGTGGCCTTCTGTTACGGGCGCTACCTGCAGATCGGCACCTATCTGGGCCTGCCGCTGATGACCCGCGACGGGGGCCACTGCATCACCCTCACGCGCGCCTACACCTACGGCAACGGGCAGAGGGAAGTCTGGGCGCGGGACCCCGCGGCGCCCAACGATGGCAAGAAGACCACCCAATCGATCTTCGCCAACAACAAGTACAGCGTGACCGAAAAGGTGATCGCGGTATCCCAGTCGATTTATGGAGTGCGTGCCCAGGATGTGCTCAATTTTGATCCCAGCAAACCCAAGAACGCCTACTTGGACGGCTTCATCACTCTGCGTCCCAAGTGGGGCCTCTCCTACATCGACACGGGCTCGTCGATCCAGATCCAGTATGGCATCGCGTCGCCGTTTGAGGGCTCGGGCGGCCAGGCCGATACCAAGCTGGACTGGAATGGGGCCGCGATTCTTGACCTGGTAAGCGCGCCGGGCGGCGATTTGGCCTATTTGGCCACCGCCGGCGACGGCTCGGTGGCCAATCTGGTGGCCTTGGATTTGGCCGATAATTCGGTCACGCCCCTGCTGAATCTGCCTGGCGCACAGAAACTCCTGGTGGCCAGCGACTTCTCCCTCTACGCCGCGGGCAAAGATAAAATCACCCGCATCAACCTCTACAGCGAGCCGCCCAGCTTCTACACGGTGGTCGCTCCCAGCGCTTTCGAGGCCCTGGCTTTTGACGACAAGGCCAACGAAGTCGTGCTCTTCGACCGGGCCAACAAGCGTTTCCTGCGCTATCCCTACCACCTGGACAGCAGCCCCCAGATCACCCAGGCCAACGACCTGCCCAGCAGCGTGGAACCGTTGCTCAGCATCGATCCCGTGAGCCACAAGTACTGGCTGGTGGATCAGGGAGACGCTCGCTTTTACTGCGTGGATCCGTCCACCGGCGGGGTTGATGTGGTCTCGCTGCCCGGGGTCAACAAGCCCACCTCGATCGACGTGGACAGCCTGGGGCGCCTGTTTGTAGTCGACAACGGCCGGCTGATCGAATTCGCTGCTGGGCCCTCGGGCTACAGCGAAGTCCAGGGCTCCCCCTGGACCGGGCGCAGCGCGGGCAAGGTCTTCCGCATCTCGCGTAACCGCACCAACGCAGACAGCACCATGGTGGCGCCCGCCTGGCGCAACCTGGAGCCCGAGGAAGTGCAAGGGCTGGTGAGCTCGGAGCAGATCCCCGATTGCCAGAATCTGCCCCTGGTTGAGCTCTACGGTGTAGGCAAGCCGGGCCCCAATGGCCAAATTCCGACCATCGCCGCCAGCAGCCTGCCCATGCTCGGTGGACGCCTGGGAGTCAGCGTGGCCGGCGCGACCCCCGGCGTGCTGCCCTTCTTGGTCCTGGGCCAACAGCCCCTGGAACTGCCCTTCGACGGCGGCTTCCTGCTGGCCGTGCCCCAGTGGCTGCTGCCCTTTGAAGCGGTGGTGGGTGCCAGCGGTGCCGCGGAGCTCTCGGCGCCCCTGTCCGCCAACCTGGCCCTGTGCGGCATGGACTTCTATGCCCAGGTGCTCTACCGCGAAACGGGTGCCGGTGGCCCCCTGGATACCGTGCAAACCCGCGGCTTGCATATGCGGATCGGCTCCTGAGTCGAGCCGGTCCGGCCGCGGCCTCCGGGCCCCACAGTCGTTCGTATTCCGGACGGCTGTGGGGCCGAGGGCCAACAGCAGCCTGGACCCGATGCCTCTTTTGCTTAGGGCACCTTGAGGGCCCGGCCGTTGGTGAAGCGCAATAGTCCGTTCCAAGTGACCAGGCCTTGGGTGTGCAGGATCAGGCCCGGCGTGTTGGGGGTTTGCAGGGTGACGGTCAGGTTGCCGTTGGCGGGCACGTTGCCCAGGAAAAGCGCCTGCACGTTGGTCAGCTCCGGCCAGAGCTTGCCCCAGGTGTCGATGGGGACCGCCGGGATGTCCGGTGTGCCGTTGTAGGCCAGCCAGGCCGGGCCACCGGGCGCGCCCTGGAAGCTGGCGCTGAAGAGATTGCCGCCCAGGGGCGTCAGTTGGTGGCTGGGCACGGCCTGGCTGGCGGTTGCGGGCGCGAGGCCCAGGCTCTCCCAGATTTCGCCAGTGGTGACAGTTTCGCTGGAGGCAGCGATTTGGAAGCCCGGGGCGGTGGCAGCGATGGCCCAGGAGCCGGGAGGCGCTCGGCTAGCCTGTGAGAAACCGCTTCGGGCTCTGCCCGAGCCGTGAGATCAGTCTGCCCGCGGCCTTGGGAGCGCCCCACGCCGGACAGAGGGGCAGGGATCCGCTCTCAGCACCGATCCCAGAGTCTCTTGGCGGGCTGCCTGCAGCCTGCGCAGGGGGCCCCGCGACCGAGCCGAATCGCCTTCGAGACCAAAGCCTCCTTGGACGATCGTGACCCGGGGGCGCTGCGCCTGCGGCCGGCCTCCAGACCGGCGCTTGTGCATCGACGGCAGCCCGCGATCGCGTTGGGTGCGGGCGAAACAACGGCGCCCGAAGCGCCGGGCCGTGCCTCGCTTGGATCCGGCGCCGAGTCACGCGCCTCCGGGAAGGGCTGCGCACGCGTGGATGCCGCCGCGTTACGCTTTGCGGCCCTCCCTTAGCCCCAGAGCCCCATGGCCTCCCTCCGCGACCAATTCCCCGCCGACGTCCCCGATCAACCGGAGCTGGTCTCCGTGGAGCGCGAGGAGGGCGGCCTGGTCTGGCTCACGATCCAGCGGCCGGAGGTGATGAACTGCCTGTCGTTCCCGACCCTCAAGCGGCTGCGCAGCCTGTGCGCCGAGCTGGCCCAGGACGGCAGCGCCCGCGTGGTGCTGATCCGCGGCGCCGGCGACAAGGCCTTCTGCGCCGGGGCCGACCTCAAGGAACGGCGCTCGATGCCGATCGACCGGGTGCCCCATTTCGTGCGCAACATCCGCGCCACCATGGATGACCTCGAGGCCCTGCCGATGCCGACCATCGCCGTGGTCAACGGCGTGGCCTTCGGCGGCGGGACCGAGCTGCTGCTCTCCTGCGACCTGCGCGTGGCTTCGAGCGCGGCCCAGTTCGGCTTGACCGAGGTGACCCTGGCGATCATCCCGGGCGCCGGCGGTACCCAGCGCCTGCCGCGCCTGATCGGCAAGAGCCGCGCCAAGGACCTGATCCTGACCGGCCGCAAGCTCGACGCCGCCGAAGCCGAGCGCATCGGCCTGGTCAACCGCTTGGCCCAGCCGGCCGAGCTGACCGCCGTGGCCCGCGCCCTGGCGCGCCAGATCGCCGACAACGGCCCCGTGGCCGTGCGCGCCGCCAAGGCCGCCATCGACCAGGGCACCGAACAGCCCCTGCCCGAAGGCCTCAAGACCGAAGCCGCCTGCTACGAGCGCGTGATCCCCACGAAGGACCGCCTCGAAGCCCTGGCCGCCTTCGCCGAAAAACGCAAACCCGTCTTCCGCGGCGAGTGACAGGCTGAGGAAAAATCGACTCGGGCTGCGCCCGAGCCGCAAGACCAGGCTGTCCGCATGCCTTTGGGCAGCCATCCGGAGGCCACACA
>JBIKLM010000262.1:0-6082 GCA_044359835.1 Planctomycetota bacterium | reverse complement strand
AGTTCCGTTGCCGCAAGGCCGTGCGAATTGTGCACTCTGCCTCGCTCGTCGCGATCTTGGCCCTTTTGCATCCGGTTCCTCGGGCGTGGTCTCCCGGCACGGCGATTGCTGGGTGGAGAGCGACGGACCGCCTAGCGAGCGGCTCCGAGTCCTTCTCTCATTCACTCAGATGAACATCAACGCAACTGGACTGGCCCTCGCGGCCCTCATGGGATCTCAACAACCGATCCCCAACACTGACCGTCTCCCTGGCAACCACTCAGCAGAACCCATGTACGCACTTGAGCGCATCCACAAGCTCGACGATCTGACCTCCCGCCCTGTCTACGTCCTGGCCAGCAAGGAGGACCAGATCGATGCTGCCCGAGATGGGAAGTCCGCTGACCGTGTCAGCGTCGACATCTCGGATCTGCTCGTCGACACGGTCTCCTGCAAGGTGGACTGGGCTGTGCTCTCGGTCGGGGGTTTCCTGGGCATCGGCGCCAAACACGTCCTGGTGCCCTTCGGCTCCCTCGAGTGGCGTCAAGATTCGAATGCCTTTGCGCTCTACGTCACGAAGGATCAGCTGAAGCTCCTGCCTGAGTTCGATGCGGCCAAGGCGGTCAAGAACGGCATCGACGGCGTGGTCCGGTCCTGCTCGGTCAGTGCCACCTCCGCTGGTTTCGTCTGTCCGCCCCATAGCCAGAGGCCGGGTCTCGTGAACACCCAGGAAGCCAAGAAGGGTGCCCCGGTTGGATCGACCCCCGAACTGATCTCTGGGACCAAGTTCGCTCGAGTATCGCAGGACTACGTGCTTTCCTCGCACCTCCGAGGAGTCGATGTGTACGCCCTGGACGAGGATGCTGGCTCCGTGCAGTTCATCGCCCTCGACCCGACCACGGGTGCAGCACCCTTCGCGGTGATCAGCACCGGCGGTATGCTCGGCATCGGCGAGAACCACGTGATGGTGCCGACGAACCGGCTCTGCCTGGTGCACAGCCTCGAAGATCAGGATGATGATCAGGGTCGCTGGTGTGTCCAGGTGACCAAGGAGACCCTGAACCTCGCTCCCAAGTACATCAAGCCGGAGAGTGCTCTAGCCGAGTTGAAGGGCTGGGATGCTTCCCAGGCCTTCTTCAAGGAAGCCTGTGAACAGCGCTCCAAGGCGCTGCCGCGCCCGGTGGTGCCGGCCGGCGCTGGTGCCTGACATGTGCCCCGCGCCGAGTGCCATCCGCACTGGGTGAGAGCCGCTTGCGGCAGTACCCGAGGCGTATCCTTGGGTACTGCCGACACACTCCAGCCGCCTCCGCTCCGCGGGCGTGCTATCCAGCGGGCCTTTCCGGATAGAGTCTCGGTCCGGGCCGACCTGACTCCAAATCCACGCCGAGGCTTTGGGGTTCTCGAGGGTCTCGATCGGGTGAAGCTCCTCGTCTGCCAGGCGGATGACGCTCTCGGCGCCTCCGTCGGTCAGCAGTCTCTGCTGACCCCCGCCCGGGAGTCCCGCCGAGCGGCGCGGGGCGGCGCGCGCCGCGTTCGATTCCGACTCCGCGCTGCAGAAGCAACCCTCAGGCGGCCCCAGGGGTGCTGACACTCGGAGCTCGCTGGCGTTCTGCATCCGAGCTTGGTTCGGTCCCGGAAGGCCGGCGCGGGGCGCGGTGTTTCCCCGGAGCGGGGCCGCTCCGGACACCCACCTCGGGTCAGGGCGGCCCGGGTACCCCCAAAAGGAAGAACCGACGTGCGGGGGGCCGGATCCGGAGGAGCGGTCCGTTCGATACGTTGGGCCGGAGCTCCGGCCGCTGCGGCGCCTGGGATCGAGGCTGCCCGTGCGGTCCGCGCCGGGCCGCCCGCGTCGATCGCGGTGCGCTCACGGCCCACGCGCGGGGACGGCAGGCCCGGGGCCGCCCGGCCGCCGCCCTCGCCTCGCCCTTCCGCCATGCTTCGCCCGCTTCGACGCCTGTTGCGCTACCTGGCCATCGAGCACGGCCGATTCCGTGGCCTGTGGGTGCGCCTGTGCCAGCCGCGCGGGGATGAATACGGTGAGTACGTGCGCCGGCACGTGCCGCTCCATGCCTGCGGCCGCGACAATTGCATCCTGCCTTCCACCGACATCGTCGATCCCGAGTACGTGCGGATCGGCAACGATTGCGTGTTCTCGACCTGCGCGCTGATCGGCCATGACGCCTCCGTGGCGGTGCTGAGCCGCGCCTTCGGCAAGAAGTACGATGCGGTGGGCAAGGTCGACATCCGCGACAACTGCTTCATCGGCTATGGCGCGATCGTGCTGCCCGGCGTCACGGTGGGCCCCGATTCGATCGTCGCGGCGGGCGCCCTGGTCAATCGCGACGTGCCGCCGGGGGAGGTCTGGGGCGGTGTCCCGGCCAAGCGTTTGTGCTCGATCGCGGAACTCTCGGACAAGCTCGAAGCGCGCACCCGCGCCCTGCCCTGGTTCGACCTGATCGACCAACGCGACGGGGTCTTCGATCCGGCCCTCGAGCCCGAGCTCAAGCGCCGACGCGTGGCTCAGCTGTTCGGCCAGGCGGACCACGACCCGTCCGGCGGCGCTGCTCGCTGACATCTGCGGCCGGCAGCCTTCCGGGCTGGATCCGCGTCGCAGCTTCGGTCCGTCGCAACCAAGCTCCGCCGCTGGCCTCGGTGATCTGGGCTGCGATCGCCGCCGCAGGCAAAAGGCCGCTTTGATGCGTGGGCCCCGATTCCGGCTCAGCGCGAATCCCTGCGGCTGGGCCGGGCCGCGATCGCGGGGCCGGCCGGCGGCGTCTGTGCCGATCGCCTCCGCGCAGCAATTCTTTCCGGGTCGCTGGACGGGGCCAACCCGCCAGGGCGGGCGAACATTGCCAATACCTCGGGCGCGCTGTGGCGGGGGGGGGGCAGGGGCGTGGCCCGTCCGCGCCGATTGACAGCCGAGGGCACCTAGGTTAGGTCTGGAACCTTGATACCACGGCCCATAGTTCTGATACGGGTACCATGAACTCAGCTGTCCTGTTGTTGTCGCTGCTGCAAACCCCCGTTTCCCTCGGGCCCCTGGGCGGCGACGCCCAAGCCGTGCTGGTGCTGCCCGGTCCCAACCCGATCCTCTTGGTGGCGCGCTCCAGCGGCCTGCTGCGCTCGAGCGACGGCGGCCAGAGCTTCCTGCCCTTCGGCACCGGCCTGCCGCCGGGCCTGATCGTCGATCTGGAGATCGATCCGACCCAGCCGCAGCGCCTGATGGCCCTGGTTGGCAACGAGGTCTACCTCTCCGTGGACGGCGGCGCCCTGTGGACGCCCTCGCCGGCTTTCCCGGGGTCGGCGGGCCGCGACCTGGCCGTTTCGCCGGCGGATGGCTCCTGGCTGGTCTCCAACGGCTCGGCCCTGTTGCGCTCGCCCGGCGAGTTCGGGCCCTGGACCCAGGTGGCCAGCGGCTCGATCCTCGAGCCGGTCGAGTTCGCGGCGGGCAGCCCCCAGCGCGTCTACGCCGGCACGCTCACCGGCCTGCTGCGCTCCGACGACGGCGGGCAGAGTTTCGCTCCGATCGGCGGCAACACCTGGGTGCAAGCCATCGGCGTCAGCCCGCTGGACCCCAATCTGCTGCTGTTCGGAAGCAACGCCCAGCTGCGGCGCTCGACCAACGGTGGCCTAAGCAGCACGCCGATCACCACGGGCCTGCCGACCAACCCCAACGCCGAGTTCTTGAGCTTCGAGCCGAACGGCCAGGGTCTTTGGTTCGGGCACCTCTCCGGCCTGGCCTACAGCAGCAACGCGGGTCTGACTTTCCAGGCGGCGAACCAGGGGCTCACCAATCCGCCGCCGATCCCGACCGACCTGGCCCTGGGCGCGGGCGGTCTGGTGTTCCTGACCGCCGAAGCCTCCGGCGGCGGCTTTTACCGGGCTCCGGCCGCGCTACAGCCCTGGTTGCACCTGGGTTTCGCCGACGGCTCGATCGTCGACGTCCTGGTGGGGGGCACGCCCAACACGGCCCGCATCGGCGGCACGTTCAACGGCGTTTTCGTCGCGCCCCAAGGGGGCAAGCTCGGCCCCAGCGCCTACCAAGCCGACTTCGGCACCTCGACCCAGGTGCTGGCCCGCGACCCGCTCAATCCCGGGCGCTTCCTGGCCGGTGGGGTCGGCGCTTTCATCGACGACGCCAAGATCGCCGTGCTGACCAACGACGGCCAGTCGGTGCAGCTCTCCCTGAACGCCTTCGGCGCGGGCAGCGTGCAGGCCCTGCAGTTCAACCCGGCCCAGCCGACCCAGGTGCTGGCCGGCGTGTTCCCGGGCGACTTCGGCAACAGCGCCCTGTGGCGCAGCGTGGACTCGGGCGCCAGCTTCCAGCCCGTGCCCGGCACCGCCGGCTGGGCCACGCGCGCGGTGACCTTCGACCCCTTCGTCGCCGGCCGCGTTCTGCAGCTCTCCGACAACGGCCAGTGGGCCGCCAGCAACAACGGCGGCCAGAGCTGGAGCGCCCTGTTCCCGGCCTGGCCGGTCAGCGGGCCCAGCGCGACCTTGGCCTACGACCCGTCGGTGCCCCAGCGCCTGTGGCGCGCGGACACCGGCAGCGGCTGGTGGATCAGCAACGACGCCGGCGGCTCCTGGACCAACCTGGGCCTGCCGGCCTCCTTGGACGCCGAGGTGCTATTCGTGCCGGGCCAGCCCCTGGCCGCGATCGTCGGCACCTCGAACGGCCAGGTGCGCTACCTGCCGACGCCGAGTTCCCCCTCGGTGCTGCTCTACCAGGAGCCCAAGTCCGGCGCGATCAACGGCCTGGCCCTCGATGCGCAGCTGGGCTCGATCCTGGTGGGCACCGCCCAGGCGGGCGCCGTGGAATTGCCCCTGGCCGTGCCGTTCCTGCCGCTCGGCGGGGCCAGCACGTCTTCGCTCGGGACCCAGCCGCAGCTCTTTGGCCAGGGCCTGCCGAGCCTGTCCGGCGGCAGCCTGACCCTGGGGCTGGCCCGGCTGCCCGCGGGCTCCGCGGGCCTGCTCGGCATCTCAGTCGGCATCAGCCCGTTGCCGCTGTTCGGAGGCACCCTGTTCCCCGCGCTGCCCTTCTTCGTCAGCACGGCCCTGCTGGCGGACGGGGCCGGCAACGCCAGCGTCGCTTTCCCGCTGCCGAACAACTCGAACCTGGTCGGCCTGTTCCTGTTCGGACAAGCGGGTGTGATCGACATCGGCGCACCGGACCCCTCGGGCATCAGCCTGAGCAACGCCCTGCGCGTCAAACTCTTCGATTGAGCCGCGCGGGGCGCAGAGCGCGGCCAGCGCGGGAACTCTGCGCGGGAGCGCGCCCCGAGCCCCGCGTCCGGACGCCCGAGCCGGCCTCGCCGCCGGCGGCGCCCCCGTCCGCGGGGGGCCGGGGCGGCGCGCGCGCGCTGCGAGCCCGACCCGCGCGCGGCGCGCATCGGCCGGAGTCGATCCGCCGAAGCGCGCCAGCCACGATCCGGCCAACGCCGGGGCTCGAGCCCGCCCGGGCGGCGCCCCGCGGTTTGGTTCCCGGCGCGGCAGCGCGTAGCGTGCTGGCATGAGCCCAGCCGCTTTGCCCGCCCCCGGGCCCCACGCGCGCCATTTCGACCTCGATCCCGAGGTCTGTTTCCTGAACCACGGCAGTTTCGGCGCCTGCCCCCGGGCGATCCTCGAGCTGCAATCCGAATGGCGTCGGCGCATCGAGCGCCAGCCGGTGCGCTTCTTCCATCGCGAGATCGAAGCGGAGCTGGACCGCGTGCGCGCCGCCTTGGGTCCCCTGGTGGGCGCCCCACCCGACGACCTGGCGCTGGTGCGCAACGCGACCCAGGGCGTCAACACGGTGCTGCAGCGCATCGGCCTGCAGCCGGGCGACGAGCTGATCGTCAGCAACCAGGAATACAACGCCAGCGCCAACGCCGCGGCCTTCGCCGCCGAGCGCGCCGGGGCGCGGCTGGTGCGGGTGGAGATCCCCTTTCCGATCGCGGGGCCCGAGGCGGTGCTCGAAGCCGTGCTCGCCGCGCTGACGCCGCGCACGAAGCTGGTGCTGATCGATCACATCACCAGCCAGACCGGCCTCGTGTTCCCGATCCCCGAGCTGGTGCTGGCCCTGCGCGCGCGCGGCGTCGAGACCCTGGTCGACGGCGCCCACGGC
>JBIKLM010000261.1:0-6115 GCA_044359835.1 Planctomycetota bacterium | reverse complement strand
AGGCCAGAAGGCCTGCGACAGCAAGGCGGCCCAGACCGTGGCGGCTCCGGCCTGCAGCGAAGCCAAGCAGTGCGAAGGCCAGAAGGCCTGCGACAGCAAGGCCGCCCAGACCGTGGCGGCTGCGGCCCAAGAATGCTGCGACGAGAAGGCCAGCGCCTGCTGTGACGCGGCGCCCGCCGCCCAAGCCGTGGCCCTGGAAGTGGGGGATTGCGAGAGCATGGTCGCCCAGCTCAACGGGCTGCGCGCCGAGCTCGGCCAGATCCGCGCGCGCATCAGCGCTGCCGCCGCCCAGGTGGCGAGCCTGCGCGCGGCCTCCGCTGGCGCGCCCCTGGCGGCCCGCTGAGCTCCGGACTCGCTTGACCGGGGCAGCGCCCCGCGAGCGCGCCAGGCGCTGATCGAGACAGGCCAGCACCCTTCGGGGGGGCTGGCCTGTCTGCATTTCTGGGCTGGACCCCCAGCCCAGCCAGGCCCCGCTTGCCCGCGCGGGGCACCCCTGGGACCATGGACCGACGCCGTGAGCTCCGCCCTGTCCCAAGAACTGCGCCAGCTGGAGAGCTGGCTGTCGAACCTAAAGGCGCCGGCCCTGGCGGCGGGCCTGGCCCGGGCCCGGGACCGCCTGCGGCGGGATCTGTTGCCGCGCACGGTGGGCGGGGACCAGAGCCTGGTGATCGGCATCGTGGGGCCCAACAACGCCGGCAAATCGGCCCTGTTCAACGCCCTGGTCGGCCGGGATGCGAGCCCTTCCCTGCCCACCGGGGGCGCGACCCGGCGCCTGGTCGGCGCGGCGCGCGGCGAGCTGGTCAAGCGCCTGTCGAGCTCCAGCGATTGGACGCGCTTCTCCCTGCGGGCCCACGACCCGACCCTGCCGGAGCGGCGCGACGCCCCCCTGTCCAACGCCAGCGACCCGACCGAGCTGCTGGTGGTCGAGAGCGAACGCGTTCCCCCGGGGATCCTGCTGATCGACACGCCCGACTTCGACAGCATCGCGCGCGAGAACCGGGCTGCCAGCGAAGCGCTGCTGGCCGTGGCGGATCTGGTCATCGTGGTGGTGACCAAGCACTCCTATCAGAACGCCGAGGTGGTCGAGTACCTGCGGCGTTGGCTGGCCCAGGGGCGCCCGTGGATCCTGGTCTACAACGAAGCGCCGAGCGACGAGCTGGTCGCGGCCCACGCCGCGAAGCTGGCGGCGGACGTGGGCTCGTCGCCCGTGGCCCGCTACGCGGCGCCCCACGATCTCGGGATCATGGAGGGCCGCGTGCCCCTCGATCCAAAGCGCATCGATGACCCCGAGCATCAGAGCTTGTCGGCCGGCCTCTCCGACCTGCGCCAGGTGGAGCAGCTCAAGCGCGCCGCCCTATCCGCCTCCTTGGCCCAGCTGGCCGAGGACCTGACCCCGCTGGCGGACGGCCTGGAGGCCCAGGGCGAGGGCGCGAAAGGGCTGCTCGAGCGCGCGCGCCACCTGGCGCAAGCGAGCGGCAGGAAGCTGGCCGTGGAGGCCATGCCGGCGGCGCCCTTCCTGAACGCCTTCCGGGCCGTCATGGACCGGCGTGCGAACGTCGTCAGCCGCACCTGGCGCGCCGGCGTGCGCGGCGTGCGCGGACTGGTGGAAGCCGTGCCCAAGGCGCTGTTCAAGCAGCGCGCAGCGGACCCGGAAGAGCGCCTGCGCGGCGGGCTGCTGGCAGCGGAAGCCCGCGCTCTCGAGCTCAGCTGGCCGGCCTTCTACGAAGAGCTGGCCCGCGACCTCGGACCCGAGGGGCGCCATGCCTCCCGGGCCGGCATCGATCGGGAGCTGGCCCGCGCCCTCGATGAGGACCTGCCTCCCGATCCAGCCCCGGGCCGCCAGCGTGCCCTGCGGGAGCTGCAGCGTTTGCCGGTCGATTTCGCCAGTTTCCAGGAGGCCTGCGAGCACCTGGTCCGCGAGGCGGTCGAGCAGCGCGGCTTCGAGATCGACGTGCAGGCCGGCATCGACCTGGCGACCCTGTTGCCGGCCGCCGGCGCCGCGGCGGTGATCCTGACCACCGGGGGACTGGGCGGCGACCTGGCGGCGGCCGGCGGCGGCCTGCTCGGCTCGGCGCTGATGGAGCGCTACACCCACCTGCTCGGGTCCGGCATCGTGCGGGCGGCCCGCGCGCGCTGGGAGGCGAGCCGCGGCTTGCTGCTGGCCGATCTGCTGCTGCGCTCGGCCCTGCCCCAGGCGGCCGATCTGGCCCGTCGCCAGGCCGAGCAGGGCGCGGCGGCCGCCCAGACCCTGCGCGCCCAGCGCCAAAGCCTGCTGGCGCACGCCCAACGCGAGCAGGCGATCGCCGTTCCCCGAACCCCATGAGCGCCAAAGCCTTCGACTGGGCCCGCGACCTGACCCGGCAACGCGCGGAGCTGGGCCGCGACCTCGAGCAGCTCGCCGATCTGTCGGCGCTCGAGCGCCGCCGCGCCCGCCTCGAACGCCTGCTGGGCGATCTCGATCGCCAGCTCGAGCGCATCGATTCCGCCGCGGTGATCCTGCTGGTGGGTTCCACGGGCGCGGGCAAGTCGAGCCTGCTCAACGCCTTGGCCGGCACCGACATCGCCCTGTCGAGCGAAAACCGCCCGACCACCTCGGTGCCGACGATCTACGCGCCCAAGGACGCCGACCTGCGGGCCCTGCTGACCGGGCTCGAAGGTCCCGAACCGCGCGTGGTGCGCTATGGACCGGGCGACGCCGGGTCGGTCTGGACCGAGCAGGTCTTGATCGATGCGCCGGACGTCAACTCGATCGCCACCGAGCACCGGGCCACCGTGCGCGCGCTGTCCGAGCGGGCCGACGTGCTGCTGGTGCCCCTGCATCGCCAGTCGGTGGTCGAGGAGGCCGCGGTCAGCTTCCTCGACGATTTCGCCGGCCGCCGCCGGCTGCTGTTCGCGCTCAACCGCGCCGACGAGCTGACCCCGGCGGCGGAGCGCGAGCTGTTGGCCCAGGTCCGCCGGCTGGCGGTGGAGCGGCTCGGGCTGGCGGAGCCGCAGGTCTTCGCGGTCAGCGCTCGCGACGCACGCGCCGGGCGCGGCGGCGAGCGCTTCCGCGCTTTGGAGGCCGAGCTCGAGCGTTTGGTGCGCGACGGGCTGCTTTCCGGGGTGCGCCGCCACAACGCCCTGGGGGCGGCCGGCGAGCTGGGCGAGCTGTTCCGCGAACTCTCCCGGGAGATCGGCGACGACCTCGGGGCCCTGCCGGCGGAGACCCAGCGCGGCTTGGGCGAGCTGGCGGCCCGGGTGGAGGCCGAGGTGGAGCAGCGTTTGGCCCTGCGCCGCGCCGATCTGGTGCACCTGTTGGTGGGGGAGGCGGGCAAACGCTGGGATGGTCCCGGCGGCTGGGCCCTGCGCGCCGGGGCCCTGGCGACGCTTTCGACCGGCGCCGGGCTGGCCTTGGCGCGCTACAACCCCCTGGCCGCGGCGGGTGTCGCCGCCGGCGGCGCGCTGCTCGGCAAGCTGCGCGATCAGCAGGGCCGGGCGGGCTTCGAAGACAGCACCGGGCTGCTGCCGGAAGCCGGCGACCTGCGCCTGTGGACCGGCGCGAGCCTGGCTCCTGCGCGGCTGCGTGCCGGGCGGCTCTTGGGCAGCCCCGAGCGCGGCGAGCTGCCCAGCGCCGAGCGCATCGCAGGCGATCTGGAGGCTGGCCTGGCCGAGGCCTGGAGCCGGCTCTTGCGCCGCGAACTGCCCGCGGCGGCCCAGCGCTCGGTGCCCGGCGCGCTGCGCTTCTTCCTCGATCTGCCGGTCTACGTGTTCGTGGGCTGGCTGCTCTATCGCGCCGGCCAGGGCTTCCTGAGCGAGCACTACGTGGGGATCGATTTCTTGCTGAACGGTCTGCTGCTGACCTTGGCCCTGGTGTTCGTGGTGCGCCTGCTGGTGCGCGGGCTGGTGGCCCGCCGCGCCCGCGGGCTGCTGGTCGGGGTTTCCGAGCACACGCGCGAGCGCCTGGAGCAAAGCGTGCGCGAGCTGACCGAACCGGTCGAGACGGCCGCCCGGTTGCGCGGGGAAGCCTTGGCGCGCCTGGCCAGCCTGGACGAGCGCTGGCGCCGCGATTTGGGCGTCGAAAAAAACGACCGATAGGCCGAGAAAGGATCGATTCGGGCTGCGCCCGAGGGGTCAGGCCAGCTTGTCCGCATGCCCTTGGGCCGCCATCCGGCGGCCAGGGAGGCCGGGGTCGTCGCTGCGCGTGGATCCGTTCCGTGCTTGGCCCGCCCGCGCCGCTCCCCGCGCGCTCACAGGCGCACGAGCCGGCCGCCGGTGCGCTGGCACAAAAGCGCCAGCGCCTCGGCCTGGGCGCCTCCGATCTGCACCGCGTGCACCCGGACGCCGAACAGGCGCGGATCGCGCAGGCAGTTCTCGGCCCAGGCCCGATCCTCGATGGTCTCGCCGTCGCACAGGACCACCAGCGTGTCCGCCGGGGGCCCGGCGCCGTCGGGCGAGCGGCTCCCCAGCCAGGCCGCGATGCCGCTCGACAGGCTCGTGCCGCCGCCGGGGCTTTGGGCCAGCAGGAAGCGCCGCGCGGCGTCGATGCCGCGCTCGTCCGCCCGGGTGGGGGAGGCACGCCACAGGCGCCCCTCGTCCGAGAACAGCGCGATCTGGAACCACAGGGAGCTGCCGCCGTGTTCGAGGGCTCGCAGCAGCTCGGCGGCCGCGGCGCCCAAGCGGTCGAGGCCCGCATCGGTGGCGTGCGTGGGGCGCGCCGTGGTCGGCGCCGGGGCGGACATCGATCCCGAGCAGTCGACCAGGAAGGCCACGTGCCCGCTCTCGAGGGACAGCCCGAAGAAGCTCGGCACGCTGCTGGCGCCGCCCTCGCTCACCAGCGGAGCGCCCTGGGCCAGGGCCTCGAGCAAACGCTGCCAGCCCGCCGGGTCGGGGCCGATCGAACGACCGGTCAGGCGCCGCAGGGCGTGGGTCAGCGCCCAGCTGACCCGCCCGGCGCCGACCTGGTTCGCCGCCTCCGGCCCGTGCCAGCGCCCATGCCAGTGGCGCAGGGCTTCGATCAGCGCCGGCACCGCCTGGGCTGGCGGCAGATGCCGGCACAGCTCGGCCGCGGCGCCGGCGACCCTCCAGTCCGGATCGAGCAGGGCCCACAGGGAGGCCCGCGCCAGGCGCTCCGCCAGCTCGGGATCGGCCCCGGGCGCCCCGCCGCTGGGCTCGTCGTCGAGGCGCCGCACCAGGCCGCCGCGCGCCGCCGCGCGCCCCGTTTCCGGCCCGCTCTCCAGCGCCCGCAGCAGCCCCTCCAGCGCCGCGGGCCCCGGACAGACGACCAGGGCTTCGATACCCGCCAGACGTTCGTTCGGGCTGGCCCGGGGATCGCTCGCCAGGAAGGACAGGGCCTGGGCCGCGCGCTCGCGGGGCTGAAGCAGCAAAAGGTCGAGGGCCGCTAGCCGCTGCGGCTCGCTGAAGCTCTGGGGCATCAGCAGCACGCGGTCGGAGATCAGCTCCAAGGTGCCCGCGCCCCACTGCCCCGAGAGCCGAGCGGTCAATCCGCCGCGCCAGGCGTCGAGGCGCTGCGGGGAGCGGCTGGGCGTTCCGGCCGCCGGCAGGGCCAGCTCCCGACCGCACAATTCGAGCAGCGCCAGATCGAGCCGCTCGCCCGCTTCGAACCCCGCCCGCAGGGCGTCGGTCACCGCCTGCTCGGCCCGCGGGACGTCCACCTGGCCCAGCACCGCGGGGCCGGCGCCGGCCCAGCTCTCGAGCCGCCGCAGGGCCTTCTGCGGGGACTCACGGCCTCGCTCGCCCAGTCCCGCGGCGGCTGCCCGGACCGTTCCGGGAGCCGTGCTCGCGGGGCGCAGGATCGCGGCCTGGGGCGATCGCAGGACGGTTCCAAGCAACGCCAGCCCGCCAGCCGTTGATTCCGCAACCAAGCTGCGGTTCTTAGGCGGTCCGGCGCTCTGCGGGGCGCGGGTCGGCGCTGAGCTCGGGAGGGTTGCAGCGCCGGACCCGGCGAGCAGCATGAGCACGAGGACCAGCCCCGCGGCGCGCGCGGCGGCGGCCCACCCGCGGCGCCAGCTCGCGCGGGTCGGCCGCCGGGCGGCTGACCGGCAAACAACAGCCGTGCCGCCAGCGCGGGCCATCCAGGCGGAGCGAAACCCCATACAGCGCACCTTAGTCGGGCGCT
>JBIKLM010000260.1:0-6133 GCA_044359835.1 Planctomycetota bacterium | reverse complement strand
AAGCGCTCGAGCTGCTCGGCACCCACCCGCCAGGGCAGGGCGTTGCCATGGGCCAGGACCGCATAACCCAGGGCCAGCCCCAGGGGCACCGCCAGGCGCTGCGGGCCCTGCATGGCCGTGCTGTAAAGGCCCAGGCCCGCGCAGGTGGCCGCCACCGCCGGCAGCAGCTGCCGGGCTTGGGCCAGCCCGTCCAGGGAGATGCGCTCGTGCAGGCTGAACAACAGCCCCAAGGAAACCGCCGCCAACCACCACAGGGAGATCCAGCCCCACAGGCGCGGGGCCGAGCGCGCGGCGGAGAGCGCCGGGCCCAACACCAGCGCCAGCAGACCGGCGGCCAACAGCAGCCCCAGGGCGCCCAGGGTGGCCCAATTGGCGGGCAGCAGCAGGGCGCCGAACTTCTCGGCGCCGTAGAGCAGCGCGCGCTGAAAGCCCCCCGGCTCGAACAGGCGCAGCACGCTGTAGCCCACCTGCGGGTAGTAACCATGCTGGGTGCTGAGGCTCACCACCAGGGCGTTGAGCTGGACCAGCAGGCCGAACACGAGCAGGGAGGTGGCCGCCGTGCGCAGGCGCCGGCGCAGGGGCCGATAGCGATGGGCGCTGGCCAGCTCGCCGAGGGCCACGGCGAAGGGCAGCATCAGCGCCACCTGCCCGCTCAAGGAAGCCAGCAGGGCCAGCCCATAGCTGATGCCGATGTGCAGCTGGCTGTGCTCCTGGCGACCGCGCAGGAAAGCGGCCGCCGAAAAGGCGCCGAAGCACAGGGCCAGCAGGTCGCTGCGACCGGACAGGCTGGCCACGGAGGGCAGGCACAGCGGGTGTAAGAACAGGAGGAACGCCGCGGTCGCCGAAGCGCGCGCGGCCTGGGCCGCGCCGATCCAGGGCCGCACCACGCGGCGCAGGAAGCGCTCGGCCCCCAGACAGGCCAGGGCCAGCCAGAGCAGGTTCTCGATGCGATAGAACAGCGCCGGGGACAGGCCCAGGGGGCCCGGGGAAGCGGAGCCGAACAGGCGCTGCGAGAGGATCAGTGAATAACCCGAGAGCAGCGAGCCCACGTCGCCGGTGCGATCGTCGCCGACCACCGACAGCACCTCGATCGCCGGCAGCCGGCTCAGGGTGCGGTTGCGGCCCAGCAGCGATTGGGCGTCGGGCGGCAAGGGCGGCGCATCGGGCTTCGAAAGCTGTTCGAGGGCCTCCTGGGTGGCCGGCAGCCGGCCGGAGGCCTTGAGCAGGATCTCCATGTCGCTGCCCAGGAAGCCGGCGCGCAGCAGGGGCCCCCAGGCGATCGCGACCACCAGCAACGCCACGGCCAGGTAGGCCCCGCGGATCCAGCCCGCCGGCAGCTCGCGGAAGGTCCCGCGCGCCGCCGGAGCCGCGGGGCTCGGCGCCGGGCGCTCCGCCGCGGCCCCGCCCGGGACGTCGGGTTCCAGAGCGGAGGCGCGAGGATCGGCCGGCATGGCGCCAAGTTACGTTGTGCGGCAGACGCGACCAACCAGAGCCCCCGGCGCCATGCTCGACCTCCTCCGCCCGCTGATCGATGCCGCCCGCGGCCTCGACCTGTCCCGCCCCGCAGCCGCCCGCGCCGAGCTCGAGCGCCGCTTCGACCCCCAGGGGCCGGCCGCCGCCGGGCTGGCCGAGGGCCTGATCGCCGCCTACCGCGCGGGCCAGATCGCCAACCGCGGCGATTGGCCGGTGCGCTACAGCCGCCTGTCGAAGGCGCTGCCGGAGACCGAGGGCCATTCGATCGACGTGGTGGTGATGAACGGCGCCGGCCCGCGCCATCGCCATCCGGGCGGCGAGCTCGACTTCTGCGTGGCCCTGGAGGGCGCCCCGACCTTCGACGGCCAGCCCCCGGGCTGGGTCGTCTACGGCCCCGAATCCGTGCACGTGCCCACCGTGGCCGGCGGCACCATGCTGGTCGTGTATCTGCTGCCCGGGGGCCAGATCGATTTCTCGCCGGCCGGTTGAGAGCCGGGTCGCGCTCGCCGGCGCCGGCCCGAGCCGCGGCCGGGGCTGCCGACCCCCACAACGCGCGCCCCCGCCCATGCCGGTCCGCCCGCTCTCCAACCCGCCCAATCCCTGGGCGAGCACGAGCCTCGAGTGGCTCGGCCCGCCCCCGGCGGCACAGACGCGCGTGTACCTGGAGACGGCCCGCTCGCTGATCGTGGCGAACGACAGCCCGGACGTGCCCTTCCGCTTCAGCGCCAATGCCTATCGCGGCTGCGCCCACGCTTGCGCCTATTGCTACGCGCGGCCGACCCACGAGTTCCTGGGCTTCGGCGCCGGCACCGATTTCGAAAGCCAGCTGGTGGTCAAGGAAAACGCCGCCGAGCTGCTGGAAGCCGAACTGGCGGCCGGCCGCACCGGCGGCGAGCCCCTGGTGCTCTCCGGCGTGACCGATCCCTACCAGCCGCTGGAGGCGAGCTTCGGCCTGACCCGGCGTCTGCTCGAGGTCTGCCTCGCCGCCGGCCAGCCGCTCTCGATCCTGACCAAGGGCGCCCTGGTGCGCCGCGACATCGAGTTGCTCGCCCAGCTGGCACGCGGACCGGGACTGCGGGTCTATCTGACCCTGATCAGCTTGGACGAGGACCTCGCCCGGGCGCTCGAGCCCGGCGCGCCGACCCCCAGCCTGCGGCTGCGGGCCCTGGCGGAGCTCTCCGCCGCGGGCGTGCCCACCGGCGTCTCGCTTTCGCCGCTGATCCCGGGCCTCAACGATCAGGAGGGGCCGGCGCTGCTCGAAGCCGCGGCGCGGGCCGGAGCGCGGCGCGCGTTCCGCACGCTGCTGCGGCTGCCTGGCTCCGTGGAGGCGGTTTTCGTCGAGCGCCTGCAGGCGCGCCTGCCCGGCCGCGCCCGCAAGGTCCTGAGCGCCCTGCGGGAGGCCCGCGGCGGCCAGCTCGGCGAAACGCGCTTCCACGCCCGCATGACCGGCGTGGGCCCGCGCTTCCAGGCCGCCGAAGCTTTGTTCCGCCTGACCGCCCGCCGCCTGGGGATCGAGCTTGGCGAAGAGGCCGGGCCGGCCCTGCCGGCCCAGCGCCGGCCCGCGCAGCCGGCCCCGGTCCGGCGCGGCGCCCCGCCGGCCCGACCGGCCCCGGGACAGGGGCTGCTGTTCGAGCCCTGATGCTGCGGCCGATCCGGGCTGCCGGGCATCGGGCGGCCGGGCATCGGGCGGCCGCCTGCGCGACGGCCTGGCGGAGGACAAAAAGCCGGCCCAAGGGTTCGGAGCGCGCCCCGCCGCGGTCGCAGGCCGGACCGGCGGCGGCCCCGCCGGGGCTTCCCGCGCAGGCACCGAGGTCGGGACGTCGCCCGGAGAGTTGCGGGATCGCCGCGCACGGACCGGCGGCCCGGCGATGATCCTGGGCCCCCTCGGACGCCCTTCGAGCCGCCCGACGAAGGCCATGCCGCCACAGCCGCCGTCCCTGCCGCCGTCCCTGCCGCCGTCTTTGCCGCGGCCGATTCCGCCGTCGATTCCGCCGCCCATGCCGCTGTCAGAGCCGAAGCAGATTCCGCCCCCGCGCGGCCCCGCAGAACTCCGCGGTCTGAGCGCGGAGGCCGGGCGGGCCCCTTGGCCGCTGGCCGGATTGACCCTGCTGTTGCTGGCCGGCTGCACCGCGGAGCCGGCGCTCGACCGCCGCGGCCGCTCCCTGCTGATCACGCTGATCGACGCCGCCTCGGCCCTGCACCTCAGCGCCTACGGCTATCCGCGCTCGACCACGCCGTTCCTCGAGCGCTTCGCGGAGCGCGGCCTGCGCTTCGCCGATGTCAGCGCCGCCGCGCCCTACACGCTGGCCTCCGTGGCCTCCCTGTTCCTCGGCGAGCACGTCGATGTGCACGGCGTCGAGTGGGCCGGGGATCCCCTGCCGGAGGGCCTCGAGGTCCTGCCGGAGGCCTTCGAGGAAGCGGGCTATCGCTGCTTCGGTTTCTCGTCGAATCTGCACATCTCGCCGCGCTTCGGCTTCGAGCGCGGCTTCTCGCGCTTCGAGTTCGTCGACCCAGAGGTCGGCCGCCAGCCGCACCACGAGGTCCCGCCGGCCTTGCTGGCCGGGCTTTCCGAGGAGCTGCGGCGCGAGCCGGGACGTGCGCTGTTCGGCTACGTGCACCTGATGCCGCCCCATGCGCCCTACGACCCGCCGCCGCCCTTCGCGACGCGCTTCGGGGCCGTCGATCGGGCCTTCGGATCGATCGAGTTCCTGACGCCGCTCTCGCGCGGGGCCCGCGTGGCGACGCCCGCCGAACGCCAGGCGGTGATCGACCTCTATGACGCCTCCTTGGCCTACGCGGACTCGATCCTCGAGGGCATCGGCGCCGACCTCGAGCGCAGCGGCCGCGCCGGCGAGGTCGATTGGATCGTGATCTCCGACCACGGCGAGGCCTTCGGCGAGCGCAAGCTGTTCCAGCACAGCTCGCTGGTGCTCGAGACCATGCTGCGCGTGCCGCTCTTGTGGCGCTTTTGCGATGGCAGCCTGGCGGGCCAGGTGATCGAACGGCCGGTCTCGCTGATCGACCTCCATCCGACCCTGCGCGAGCTCTACGGCCTGCCCGGGCTGGCGCCGGAGACGTCGATCTCGCTGGTGCCGCTGCTGCTCGGGCGTCCGCTCGAGCGCGAGCCCTGGATCCTGGCGCGCACCGCCAGCCCGGGGCCCTACACCTCCCTGCGCCGCGGGCCCTGGAAGCTGACCTTCGAAGCTCAGACCAAACGCCGGCGCCTGCATCAGGTGGAGCGCGATGTGTTCGAGCTCGACAATCGGCTGCAGCACGAGCAGCCGCGCGCGGCGGCCCTGGAGGCCGAGCTGACCCGCTGGTGGGCGCGGCATCGACCGGCGGCCGCGGCCCGTTCGCGCCTGCCCCTGGACGCGGCCACGCGCGCGCAGCTCGAGAGGATCGGCTACCTGCCCGGCGAGGCGCCGCTCGACCCGGCGCCGAGCGACCCGCAGGCGCCCGCGCAGCCCGCCCCCCCGACCCCGCCGGCCGAGTCCGGCGGCCGCTGAATCCCAACCCGCTCGAGGCCTGTGGAACCATCGGCCCCAAGGCACGCGCGTGATCGCATCGCGGCGCGGGCCGATCGCGGACCGCGCCGGCCGTCCCTCAAGGGGCCGAACAGCCGCGCAGCAGCAGATAACCGAGCCCCACCAGCACGAGCAGCCCCAGCGCCAAGCCCGGCAACAACGCCTTGGCGTCGCTGGCCGGCACCTGGTCCATCTCGACCCAGTTGAACATCTCGCGCACGCCGGGTACGAATTCGGCCCCGCAGTGCGGGCAGCGCTCCTTGCGCTCGCGATCGACCGGCTTGCGGCTGTCGTAGGCCAGCGGCACGACCCCGCGGCACTCGGGGCAGTACTGGTTGCGATGGCTGCCGCCGCCCTCGACGCCCGGGGCCTTGGAGCGGCCCTGATAGAACTCGATCGCCTCCCGGTTCTGGCCGCGGCGCGCCCGGGACCAGTGGTGCTCCGACATGTTGCCGAAGGATTTCGGCGGCGGCGGCGGTTCTTGGTCTTGGGGCGCGGGCATGGCGGAGGTCCCGGGGCTGGCTCACCCCGACCCTCGGCATCTATGGGCGGGCGGCCTGAGGCCGAATCATAGGCCTCTGAAGCGACGCTGACCCGCCCTCCGTGCCGACCCCGATTCAAATCCCACGCCCGCTGCGGATGGCCGCCTGCTGGCTGGCCAGCCTGGCCAGCGCCGCGGCCCAAAGCCTGCCCCCGGACTTCGCTTGGCAACCGGTCCCCAGCGACCTGCTCCAGCCGGTGGCCTTGGCCTTCGCGCCGGACGACGACCTATACGTGGCCACCAAACCGGGCCGACTGCTGCGGCTGCCCGCCTCCGGAGAACCGGCACAGACCGTGCTCGACCTCTCCGCGGAGGTCAACGCCCAAGGCGATCGGGGCCTGCTCGGGCTGGCCCTGCACCCCGGCTTCGAGCCCGACGGCGGCGAGCGCTCGTGGGTCTATCTGCTGGCCACGCTCTCACCGCTGGTCGGCAGCGACCCGCCGCCGGGATTCGACGGCCTGGCCTCCTGGTCGGCGCTGCTGCGGGTGCGTCTGGCCACCGGCGCCGCAGGCGTGGTGGCGCTGCCCGAGAGCCGCCAGTACCTGCTCGGCGAGCGCCTGCCGGACGGGCGCGCGCCGACGGCCATCGCCGCGCT
>JBIKLM010000023.1:0-20619 GCA_044359835.1 Planctomycetota bacterium | reverse complement strand
AGCGCCTGCTCGGCCAGCGCGGGCGCTTGGACGCGACGGGAGTAGCCGAAGCCGTGCTGGCCCATCCGGCCGCGCCGCGCTGGGTCGCGCGTCGGCTGGTCTCGAGCTTCGTGTGCGATGCGCCCTGGCCGGAGCTCGAAGCCGAGCTGGCCGGGGAGCTCGTGCGGCGCGAGTTCCAGATCCTGCCGACGCTGCGGGCCCTGCTGGCTTCCAAGGCCTTCTTCGACCCCGCGGTGCGCGCCAACAAGATCGCCTCGCCGCTCGAGTTCGTGCTGCGCGCCCGCCACGCCCTGGACCTCGAGCTGGCCCCGGAAGCTGCCGTGCGGCTGTGCTCCGCCGCGGGCCAGGCGCCGCTCCTGCCGCCCTCGGTCAAGGGCTGGGACGGCGGGGCCGCCTGGGCGCACCAGAACGCCTGGCTGGCCCGCGGGCGGGCCGCCGTCGAGCTGGCTCGCCTGGCCAGCGCGCCGCCGGAAGCCGAGCCCCTGGACGTAGCACGCGCCTGGGCCGCAGCCCTCTGGCCCGGGGCCGGAGAGCCCGCCTGGTGGCCGGCCCTCGAAGCGGCCCTGCGCCGCGCGGCCCCCGAGCCCTGCGGACCGTTCATCGCCGAGGCCCTGCTGCGCGCCCCAGAGGCCCATCTGATCTGATCGGCGGCCGGTCCGCCTCGCGCCACGCCGCCTGCGGCCGGCCGGAAAAGACTCAGACTTGAAAAGACATCGACTCGGGCTGCGCCGGAGCGGTCAGACGAGCCCGTCCGCATGCTCTCGGGCCGCCATCCGGCGGCCGCAGCGGCTGGGATCGGCGGCGCGCGCCGATCCCAGCCCGGGAGCCACCCGATCCCGAGCGCTCCTGCACGACACCCGCCCCTCGCTCCCCAACTGCACGCCATGCTCTGCCGACGCCAATTCCTGATCCGTGGCCTCTCCGCCGGGCTGATCCTGCCCCTGGCGGCGGGCTTCAGCGCGCGCGCCGCAGCCGAGGGGCGCGTGCTGGTCGTGGTCCAGCTCAGCGGCGGCAACGACAGCCTCAACTGCGTGCTGCCCCTCGAGCAGGAGCGCTGGTATCGCGAGCGGCCGACGCTTTCGGGCGTGGCGGCCAAGTCCCACCGGCTGGCGGACGGGCTGGGCCTGCATCCCGCGCTGTCCGGGCTGGCGGAGCGCTTCCGGCGCGGGCAGGTGGCGCTGCTGCACGGCGTGGGCTATCCCGGGCCGGACCGCTCGCACTTCCGCTCCCTCGACATCTGGCACACGGGCCGCGTGCCCGGGGATCCGCGCGGCCCCCGCGAGGCCCAGGAGCGCCAGGGCTGGCTCGGCCGAGCCGCGGCGCGCCTCACGCCGGCGGCGGATCCGGCGGCCCTGTTCGTGGGCGCCGGCCAGCCGCCCCTGGCCTTCTTCGAGGGCGGACGCGCGCCCGCGGCCGTGGCCGGCCAGGAGTCCCTGGAGCAGCCCGGCGCGCTGCCCGAAGCCCTGCTGGCCGCCCTGGAACAGCCCACCGGCTCCGGCGCCCAGGCCCTGCTGGCGGACGCCAGCCGCGCGGCGCGCCAGCTCGGCCGCCTGCTCGAACAAGCGGCCCGGCTCGAGCCGCGCGCACCCTGGCCCCGGAGCGGTCTGGCCGATCGCCTGGCTCTGGTGGCGCGCTCGATCCGCCTCGGGCTGCCGCCGCGCATCTACGGCGTCGAATTGGACGGCTTCGACACGCACCTGAGCCAAGCGCGGCCCCACGAGCGCCTGCTGACCGAGCTGGACGGCGCCCTGGCCGCCTTCCTGTCCGAGCTCGAATCCAGCGGCGACCTCGACCGCGTGGCCGTGCTCGTCTGGAGCGAATTCGGCCGCCGCGTCCACGAGAACGGCAGCGGCGGCACCGACCACGGCGCCGCCGCCGCGGTCTGGCTCCTGGGCGGCGCCGTCTCCGGCGGCGAACACGGCCAACGCCCCGACCTCGAGCACCTCGAAGACGGCGACGTCCCCCACACCACCGACCTGCGCACCCTCTACGCCAGCCTCGAACACGACTGGCTCCGCCTGACCCCCGAAAACAAAAAATCCCCCCTCACCACGCCCCTGACCCTGTTCCGCTGACTACGGAAACCGAGTCCTCACACAAAGGCCCGGAGCGAGCGTTCAGGAATCCCACAGCGATCCATTTCGAGTTTCCTTGAGATCCATGCCTCCCCCCCCTGGCACCTGCCAGCGCACCCTGAAGACTCCAAGAACTCGTGACCTGAGTCGGTGGCTGCCTCAGCCAGAGGCGTTTTCGCCGCGGGCGAGGCGTTCGACGCCTTCGGCGTCGAGGGAGTGGGCGAAGATCGGTTCTTCGTAGGCGCCGAGGGCGCGGTAGAAGGCTTGGGCGGGTTCGTTCCAGGCCCGGGAGGCCCACCAGAGGTAGCCTTTGCCTTGGCGGCGGACCTCTTGGGCGCAGGCCACCATCAGGGCGCGGCCGATGCCCAGGCGGCGGTGGCCGTGGCCCACGTGCAGGTCGCTCATGTAGAGCCCGTCGCTGCCCCAGCCGGTTTCGTAGGCGGGCAGCAGCATGGCGTAACCGACCACCTGGGCCTGGTGCTCCGCCACCAAGACGTGGAACTTGGGGCGCGGCCCGAAGCCGTCGCGTTGCACCACCTCGGCCGGGAACTGGTCGGAGGGATCGCCCTGGTGGGCGTTGAGCTCGGCGGCCAGGGCCGCGATGGAGGGCGCGTCCTCGGGGCGCGCGGGGCGCACTTGGACGGTTGGGGCGGCCGGGACGGAGCTCGCGGAGCCTGAGCCCGCGGAGCCGGCGGCACCCGAGCTGGTCGCAGCCGAGCCGGTGGCGCCGGAACTGGAGTCGGCTGAGGGGGCGGCGCCGGAACCGGGGGCGGGGGCCGCTTGCCGCGGGCGGTCGGAGGCATCCATCGTGTCCGCCGGGAGCGGTCCGAGCGGCGCGCCCTGGCGCGGCTATCGGGACTCCGGGCGAGAGCCTAGGCTAACCGCCATGGCCGGGACCGGGCTGCCGTTCTTGAAACTCGAAGGAGCGGGCAACGACTACCTGTTCTTCGATGCGGAGGCCCTGGGGCGCGAGCGGGCCCAGTGGCTGCGCGGGGCGGCCCCGCGGCTGGCGCCGCGCTGGTGCCACCGCCACTTCGGGGTCGGCGGGGACGGGCTGGTGCTGTTCGGGCCGGAGGGCGCGGTCGATGCGCGCCTCGAGATGTGGAACGCCGACGGCTCCCGCGGGCGGCTGTGCGGCAACGCCCTGCGCTGCGTGGGCCGGCTGCTGGCCGAGCGCCAGCCCGGGCGGGACGGCTTCCTGCTGGCCTCCGACGCGGGCGCCCACCGGGCGCGGGTGGAGCGGCCCGCGGGACTGGAGCCGTCGGTGCGGATCGAGCTGGCGGCGCCGCGCTTCGAGCTCGAGCAGATCCCGGTCGATCCGAGCCAGCTCGAGCTGCTGGCCCCCCCCGACGGCGGACCGGCCCGGGTGCGGCTCTCGGCCGCCCGCGGCACCTGGGAGGGCCTGGTGCTCTCCGTGGGCAACCCTCACCTGATCCTGCCCCTGGCCGAGCCCCCCCTGGGCTTCCCCGTGGGCCGTTTGGGCGCCGAACTCGAGCGCCATCCGGCCTTTCCCGAGCGCATCAACGTGGGCTTCCTGCACCTGGCCGAGGACGGCCGGATCCGCCTGCGCACCTTCGAGCGCGGCTCGGGCGAGACCCTGGCCTGCGGCTCGAACGCCGTGGCGGCCGTGGTGGCCCTGTGCTCCCTGGGCGCCTGGCCCCGCGGCCGGGAGGCGCGCCTGGAGATGCCCGGCGGGGTGCTCGAGGCCAGCTGGTCACAGACCGGCAGCCTGTGGCTCGGCGGCCCGACCAGACGGGTCTTCGCGGGCGAGCTCGACCGCCAGGCCGCCGAGGACTTTGCCGCCGAGGACCTCGCCGCCGGAGATCTCGTCGGAACCGTCGCGCCGTCCTAGGTTGCCCGTACACCGCCGCCTATGCCCCACCGCCCCCTGACCTTCCTGGCCCTGTGCCTGCTGGCCGCCGCCTGCGGCTCCGGCGGGCAGCGCCCCGCGGCGACGCCCGCGCTGGCCCCCAACGAGCCCAACGGCGCCCCCGAGTCCCCCAGCAGCCCGCCCGCCATGACCCCCCCGGAACCCCAGCGCCCCGAGCGCGTGGTCAAGACCGAAGCCGAGTGGAAGGAGCTGCTGAGCGCGGAGGAATACCGCGTCACACGCCGCTCCGGCACCGAGCGGGCCTTCACCGGCCGCTACTGGGACACGAAGACCGTCGGCACCTACCAGTGCGTGTGCTGCGCGACGCCCCTGTTCCGCTCGGACACCAAGTTCGATTCGGGCTGCGGCTGGCCCTCGTTCTTCGAGCCGCTGCCCGGCGCCAACCTGATCGAGCTGCGCGACACCTCCCACGGCATGATCCGCACCGAGGTGCGCTGCCGGGTCTGCGACGCGCACCTCGGGCACGTGTTCCCCGACGGTCCGCCGCCCACGGGCCTGCGCTATTGCATCAATTCGGTGTCGCTGCTGCTCGAACCCGATCCCGAGGAGCGCTGAGCCGGTGGGCGAGCTGGAGGGCGAGCCGCCGGCGGGTTACGTGCCCGCGGACGCTGGGGCCCTGCGGCTCGGGCCCGAAGACTGGGGCAGCGCGGTCCACTGGGACGGACGCGGCAAGTCGCCCCTCGAGCCCCTCTCGCCGGGGCTGTTCCGCTATCGCCCGGTCAGCGCCGCCTGGGCGCGGCGCTTCGCGGCCGAAACCCGGCGCCTGCGCGCCTGGTCCGTGGCCCGCGGCCAGCTGCCCGCGCCCGCCAATTCGCTCAGCGACTACGGCTTCGACCTGGCGCCGCTGGGCTTTCGCCCGTTGCTCGAAGCGCTGCTCGAGCGCGCCATCGAGCCCTGGCGCGAGCGCCTGTTTCGCGAGCTGCGCCTGGCGCCGCTGGATCAGGTCCACGGCTTCGTCGTGGAGTACGGCCCCGGGGCCGATGCGGACCTCTCCTACCACGTCGACCAGAGCGAGCTGACCCTCAATCTGTGCCTGGACGGCGACTTCGTGGGCAGCGAGCTGTGCTTCGCGGGCCTGCGCTGCCTGGCCCATCGCCAGGAGGCGCCCGAGCCCAGCGAGCGTCTGCCGGTCGAGCACGAGCCGGGCGTGGCGCTCCTGCACGCCGGCGCCCTGCGGCACTGGGTCGAGCCGATCCAGGCGGGCCGGCGCACCAACCTGATCCTGTGGGCCACCTCGGAGGGCCGCGAGCCCCACGGGAGCCTGAGCGGCAATCCGGCCTGTCCCGCCTGCGCGCGCCGGGGCGCCGGGCCGGGCGGATCCTGACGCTCGCGCCGGGCCGATCCCGGCCAGGCGGACAGGGGCTCCAAAAAAAATCGGCGCGCAGCGGCGATCCCAGTCTCTGTGGCCGCCGGATCGCGGCCCAACGGCATCTAACGAGCCGCTCCGACCGCGCGGGCGCAGCGCGCGTTGATCGTCCCTCGGCCCGTCAGGAGCCCGCGCCGCTGCCGAGCCAGTCGAAGTGCTCGAAGGGGCCATCCGGAGCCCCGAGGCGCTGGAAGGTGTGCGCGCCGAAAGCGTCGCGCTGGGCCTGCACCAGGTTCTGGGGCAGGCGCGGCGATTGGAGCGCCAGCAGCGTCTGATGGCTGGCCGCGAAGGCCGGCACCGGGATTCCGGATTGGGCGGCCGCGGCGACCACCCGCCCGAGGGTCCCGAGGTGCGCGCGCAGGAGCTGGCGGAAATTCGGCGCCAGGGCCAGGTGCTCGAGGTTCGGCTGCTCGAGGAAGGCCCGCCGGATTTCGTCGAGGAAGCGCGCGCGGATGATGCAGCCGCCCTTCCAGATGCGCGCCAGCTCGTGGAGCTGCAGGTTCCAGCGGTATTCGGCGGAAGCCCGCGCCAGCAGCTCGAAACCTTGGGCGTAGGCGGCCGCCTTGAACAGCAGCAGCGCGTCGTGCACGTCCTGTGCGCTGACCGCCAAGGGGCGCGGCGCCGGCGCGGGCTGGGCAGCGGCGAAGTGCTGGCGCAGCGCGTGCTGGCTGGAGAGGACGCGCGCGTCGAGGGCCGCGGCGATCGATGGGATCGCCACGCCGAGGTCCAAGGCCGCCTGCACGGTCCACTTGCCGGTGCCCTTCTGCCCGGCCTTGTCGAGCACGCGATCGATCAGCGCGCCGCCGTCCGGCTCGCGCGCCGCGAAGATCTTGGCCGTGATCTCGATCAGGAAGCTCTCGAGCGGCCCCTGGTTCCAGGCCGCGAAGGTCGCCTCTAGGCGCTGGTTGTCGAGCCCCAGCCCGCGGTGCAGCAGGTCGTAGGCCTCGGCGATGCCCTGCATGTCGGCGTATTCGATGCCGTTGTGCACCATCTTGACGTAGTGCCCGGCGCCGCCCGGGCCCACGTGGGTCACGCAGGGCCCATCGGCCGTGCGCGCCGCGATCGCCTCCAGCACCGGCGCCAGGTTGCGATAGCCCTCCGGATCGCCGCCGGGCATCAGCGCAGGGCCGCGCCGCGCACCTTCTTCTCCGCCGGACACGCCCATGCCGAAAAACGACAGGCCGCGCGCGCGCAGGCGCTGCTCGCGGCGCAGGGTGTCCTCGTGCCAGGTGTTGCCGCCGTCGATCAGCACGTCGCCGCGCGCGCACAGGGGCGCCAGGGCCTCGAGCACTTCGTCCACCGCCGGCCCCGCGGTGATCATGATCAGGATCCGGCGCGGCGGACGCAGGGCGGCGACAAAGGCCTGCAGCTGCTCGTGGAATTCGAGGCGCGCCGCGCCGTGGCGGCGCACGAATTCGTGGCCGTGCTCGGGGCGGCGATCCCACAGCGCGACCCGGAAGCCATGGTCGGCGACGTTGAGCGCCAGGTTGGAGCCCATCACCCCCAGGCCGACGAGGCCGAAATCCGAGCCGGGCTGGGGCGCCATCTCAGGCCGCCCCCGCGGCGGACAGGGTGCCGGCCGAGAGCTCGCTGGCGGCGGCGCGGTCGACCAGGAAGGTCGCCTGGCGCACGAGCTGGATCGGGCAGCGCAGGGGCTCGAAGGTGCCTTCGAGGGCGCGCGCCAGAGCCAAGGCCTTGTCGCTGCCTTGCACCAGCACCAGCAGGGCGCGGGCGGCGGCGAAGACCGGCGGGGAGAGCGTGAAGCGCTCGTGGGGCGGCTTCGGGCCCTTGACGAACAGGGCCCGGCGCTGCTGCTCGCCGACAGCCACGGCGTCGCCGGGGAACAGGGAGGCGGTGTGCCCGTCGGCGCCCATGCCCAAGAGGATCAGGTCGAAGCGCTCGGGCAGCTTGGCGGCGTAACGCGCCGCCGCGGCCTCGCGATCGGTGGCTTCGCCCTCGGGCCGGAAAACCCGCGGCAGGGCGCCCGGCAGGTGCTCGAGCAGATCGCTGAGCGCGGCTCCGTAGTTGGATTCGGGGTCGTCCGGCGGCACGCAGCGCTCGTCCGAGAAGTACAGGTCGAGGTGCCCCCAGTCGATGCGGTTGCGCTCGGCCAGGAGCCGGTGCAGCGGCCGCGGGGTCGAGCCCCCCGACAGGGCCAGGGCGGCGCGGCCGCGCTCGCGTACGGCCTGGGCCATGGCCGCCTCCACCCGTTCCGCGGCCATCTGGGCGATTTGGGCGGGCGAATCGACGATCAGCAGTTGACCTTTTTTCATCGGCGCAGGGCTCGGCGGCATGCGGCCGCCGCGGCGATGGAGCGACACTAACAGCGCCCAGGCCGACCTTCCAGGAGCCCGACCCGGCTTCCCGCGAGAGGTGCGGATCACGCGGTTCTCCACAAGATCGGCGTTGCATCGGACGTGCAACAGCGCGCGAACTCGCGGGCCGGGGCGCCGAGCGCCCGGCCCAGCCGGGCGCGGCACATCGCGCAGCGCGTGGCGAGAGCAGCGCCGCCGCAAGGCATCGGGCGCGCCCGCCCGCTCCCGACTCGACGGGGCTTGGGCACCCGGAGGCCACGTCCCCGGCCCCTGGGCAACCCGCGAGCCCCGCGATTCCGAGCGCGCCCGGCGCGGGCTCTCCCCGGACTTTGGCCGCCCGCGCCCCCGAGACGCTGCGCCTGCGGAGCCGCGCGGCGAGGCTCCGGCCCCCGGGCGCCGCCGCAGCGCTCCCCCAGCGCTCGACTCAGCCGCCCAAGGAATCCCACTGCCGGCCGTCGAAGGCCAGCAGTTTTCTGGCCCGCTCGGGCCCCGAGCTGCCCAGCGGGTAGGACTCGAGCTCCGGATTGCCGGTCTCGGCCCAGTGGGACAGGATCGGATCGACGAAGCGCCAGGATTGTTCGACCTCGTCCTCGCGAGCGAACAGGGTCGGATCGCCGCGCAGGGCGTCCAGCAGGAGGCGCTGGTAGGCGTCCGGGGCCTCCTTGGCGAAGGCCTTCGAGTAGGAGAAATCGAGCTCGACCGGCGCCACGCGGCGCTCCTCGCCCGGCACCTTGGTGGCGATGCGCAGCGCGATGCCCTCGTCGGGCTGGATGCGCAGGCGCAGCACGTTCTTGTCGAGCAGCTGGCAGGCGCCCTGGGTTCCGAACAGGGAAAACGGCACGGCCCGGAAGTGCACGGCGATCTCGGTGGTGCGCCGCTTGAGGGCCTTGCCGGCGCGCAGGTAGAACGGCACGCCGTACCAGCGCCAGTTGTCGATGAAGCCCCGGATGGCGACGTAGGTCGGCGTGCGCGAGCTGGGCGC
The DNA here is from genome assembly GCA_044359835.1 of Planctomycetota bacterium. Classification (GTDB taxonomy): domain Bacteria; phylum Planctomycetota; class UBA1135; order UBA1135; genus JBIKLM01. Next base: position 11,990 of record JBIKLM010000023.1, on the reverse strand, counting down.
GACCCCCTTTTCAGACAGATAACCCTGGTATTGGCCCGCGGCGGTGTGCTCGGGCACTTCGAAGCTGCCGATCGTGCGCAGGGAACGCAGGGCCTGGGCCTTCTGGCTGCGCACCTCGTCGGCGGTGAAGGCCGCCGGGGCCTCCATGGCGAACAGCGCCAGCATCTGCAGCAGGTGGTTCTGCACGATGTCGCGCACCACGCCGGTCTCCTCGTAGAACTCGCCGCGGCCCTCGACGCCGATCGCCTCGGCCACGGTGATCTGCACGTGATCCACGTGGGCCCGGTTCCAGAGGGGCTCGAAGATCGCGTTGCCGAAGCGGAACACGAGGATGTTCTGGACGGTCTCCTTGCCCAGGTAGTGGTCGATGCGATAGACCTGCGACTCGTCGAGTACCTCGTGCACCAGGCCGTTGAGCGCCCGGGCGCTGGCCAGGTCGTTGCCGAAGGGCTTTTCGATCACGACGCGCTGCCAGGGTCCCTCGGGGCCGCGGCGGGCCTGGGCCGCATGCTCGACCAGGCCCGCGGCGCGCAGGTTGTCGAGCACCGGACGGAAGGCGCTGGGCGGGGTGGCCAGGTAGAACAGCCGGTTGCCGGGCAGTTCGAGCTCCCGATCGAGCTGGCGCAGGCGGCGCGCCAATTCGATGAAACTCTGGGGATCGTCGATCTCCCCGGGCACTGCGTGCAGCCGCCGGGCGAAGCGCTCCCAGGCCTCGGCGCTGACCTTGGGGGCCAGCTTGCGCACGCCCTCCCCCAGGCGCTGGCGCAGGCCCGCATCGTCCCCGGCGCTGCGCGAGAAGCCGACCACGCTGCAGCGTTCCGGCAGGTTGCCGGCCTCGTTGAGATCGATCAGCGCCGGCAGCACCTTGCGCCGCGACAGGTCGCCCGTGACACCGAACAGGACGATCTGGCAGGGTTCGAGCGGGTTGTTGGTCTGCACGGGAGGCGGGAGGGGCTGGCGCACAGGCGCGGCCCGAGGAGCGTGCACTCCGCTGGCGCCAAAACAAACCGGCTAGCCCGGGCCGGGCCCGCTGCGCCTCCGAATAGGATCGCGGACGGGAATGCCCCCCCCCTGTGTCGCCCAGGCCACGGAGATTGCCGCCAGCGGCAAGGCGGGCCGCCTCCCTGGGGGCAGACGGCGGGCACGCGGATTGCATGGGGAGCCAGGCACGCTGTGTGCGGCCCGACTCTTCAACTTGCCCGATTCCATGCACATGCTCTCCAAGCTCCATCGCACCGCCCTACTGACCTTGACCGTCGGCGGCCTCCTCGGCTTCGGGGTCGCCGCCCAGAACTCGCCCTTGCTGCTGCCCGGTCAGGTCCTGCCTGGCGCCGGAACGATCAGCGCCGTCGGCGAATTCGCCATGAACTCCCAGGGATCCTGGGTCGCCGTGGTCCGCACCGACGCCGCCCCGGCGCCCGGGAAGGCCCTGCTCGTGCGCGACGGCACGCCCCTGCTGACGCCGTTCGGGACCCAGTTCGAGCCGTGGTTCTCGACCCACGAGGCCTACCTGGACATCGACGAGGCGGGCAACGTGGCCTGGATCGGCAACGATCCGGCGACCGGCCAATGGGTCTTGATGCTGGGCCAGACCGAGGTCCTGCGGCAGGGCACCCTCGCGGATGTCGATGGCAATGGCAGCAGCAACCCGATCCTGGGCATCCGGGTGCTGGTGCTGCCCGACGACGGTTCGGGCGCCCTGTACGCCGTCCTGCGGGAAGAGCCGGCCACCCAGGAGGCCCTCGTGCGGCTGCGCCGGGACAGCCAAGGCGTGCTGCAGGTGTCCACCGTGGTCACCAAGGGCACGGTGCTGCCCGGAGGCCAGGTGGTTTTCGAGTACGCAAGCCAACTGGCGGCTCGCTACCGCTACGAGCTGGACAGCAACGCGGCCGGCGACCTGGTGTTCGCCGTCGAAGCGGCCGGCGTCTATCGCTACCGGGCCGCGAGCGGCAAGCTGAGCCCGGTCCTGGTCGATGGTTCGCAGTCGCCGTTCTTCGGCAAGACCTGGGGCACGGAACGGCGCGTGGGGCGGTCCCTGACCGACTCGGGCAGCGCCTTCGCCTGGGCCACGCTGGAAGCCGCCGGCGAATCGGCGATCACCGCGATCGCACGGGACCAGCAACTGCTGCTCAGCGAGGAGGATCGGGTCGAGGGGCCGATCGACGCCGAACTGCGGCGGATCGAGGACCTGTGCCCGATCCGGGTCTCGAAAGACGGCCAGGCGCTGTGGATTGGGCTGGTGGACTCGCAGGCAAAGGGGACCTATCGGGCCCTGTACCGCGACCGGAAGATGATCGTCGCCGAGGGCATCACCCGCATCCAGGGACAGCGGCTGAAGTCCTTCTTCTCGGGCGGCGCGAGCTACGACCTCGATGCCGATGGCCGCACGGTCCTGGTGCGCGCCCAGCTGGAGGACGGGCGCACCGGCCTGTTCGCGATCGAACCGGATGCCACCTTCCGGACCCTGCCCGGCTGCACGCCGAAACTGGCCCAGCTGGGCCAGCTGGACCCGACCCAGTGGGCCCTCGGCCCCTTCACGACCCCCTGGAGCCTGGCCGCGGACAACTACGGCATCCCCATGGCCGGTCGGCAGGATGCCTCGGCGGTCGCCTTGCTGCTGCTCTCGCCCTCGGGCTTTGACACCTGCGGCCCGCTGCTGCCGGGTCTGGGTGAAGTGCTGGTCGATCTCGGTTCCGGGGAATTGCAGGTCCTGCCGAGCGGTCTCGGAGGTCCGCTGGCCGTGTTCCCGATCAGCATCGACCTGGGCTACGACCTGGGGCTGCAAGGGCTGCCGATCTACGCCCAGGGCCTGTGGTACAGCCCGCTGAACCCGATCGAACCGGTGCGCTTCAGCAACGGCCTCAAGTTCACGCTGGGCATCTGAGGCCTGGCCCGGGCGCCGGCTCGAGCGGAGTTCGAGCCGGCGCCGGAGCGCCCAAAGGCGTAGGGCCAAGGGGAGCGCCAGGCAGCCAGGACTGTCCCAGGCGGGTCCCGTCGCGCTGCAGGTCAGCTGCGCTCCAGCTCCTGGCGCAATTCCAGCATCTCGGCCTGTTCCTCGGCCGACAGACGGGGAAACTCGAGCTCGAGGGACTCGATCGTTTGGCGCACGATCGAGGCCACGGTCATGCGCATGTAGGACTTGGAGTCGGCTGGGACCGCGTACCAGGGCGCCCAGGGCCGCGAGGTGGCGCGCAGCGCGTCCTGGTAGGCGGCCATGTAGTCGTCCCAGCGCGCGCGCTGCTTGACGTCGTGGGCGCTGAACTTCCAGTTCTTCTCCGGATCGCGGATGCGCTCCAGAAAGCGTTGGCGCTGCTCCTCTTTGGAGACGTGCAGGAAGAACTTGAGGATCACCGTGCCGTTGCGGGCCAGATGGTGCTCGAAATCGCGGATCGATTCGTAGCGCCGCTCCCATAGGCCCGCCGTGGGCTGGGCGTGGGGCAGGCGCTGGCTGGCCAGCAGCTCGGGATGGACCCGCACCACCAAGACCTCCTCGTAGTGGCTGCGGTTGAAGATGCCGATGCGGCCGCGCTCGGGCAGGCGCATCGAGATGCGCCACAGAAAGTCGTGGTCGAGGGCTTCCTGGCTGGGCTGCTTGAAGGACTGCACCATGCAGCCGGCGGGGTTGAGGCCCGCGGTCACGGCCCGGATCGTGCCGTCCTTGCCGGCGGCGTCCATGGCCTGGAACACCAGCAGCACGGCGTGTTTGTCCTCGGCGTAGAGCGCCTCCTGCTGGGCAGCGATGGCGGCCACGTCGGTGGCCAAGCGCGCTTCGCGCTCGGGCTTCTTGGGCGCGTCCTCGCCGCGGCAGGTGGGCGCGTCGGCGATGCGGAAGCTGCCATCGAAGGGCACGAGATAGGGGGAATCGACGAAATGGGGCCGGGTTTCTGGCATGGGCGGGGGCGTGGGGGCGCGGCGCGAGCGGGCCGAACGGGGCTTCACAGGCCGCGGCGCCAGGGCGGACGGAAGGGGGCCGCGGAGGGGCGCGCCAGGACCGCGCGCAGGCCGGCGATCAGGGCGGGCTGGTCCTTGGGCAGGGTGCCGCCCAGGGCCAGGTGGTTGGAGGCGTGGTTCGAGCGGAAGATCGAGCCTTCGAGCCGCAGGTGTTCGAGGAACTCGAGCAGTTCCGCGGCCAGCTCGAGCGGATCCAGATGGTCCACCTGACCGGCCTGGTCTTGCTCGAAGAGCGGCGTGCCCTCGACCGGGGTCATCACCAGGGTCGACACGAAACGCGGCTGGATGCGGTTGACCAGGGCCGCCGAGGCGCGCGCGTGTTCGCGCGAAAGAGCGCGGCCTCCGGCGCCCAGCAGGATCATGGTCGAGAGCTTGACCCCGGCCGCGCTGGCCTTGGCCGCGCAGGCCGCCAGGCGCTCGGAATCGACGCCTTTCTCGAGGCGCTCCAGCACGGCGTCGTGGCCCGACTCGAGGCCCAGGTAGTACTGCGTGAGGCCCTCGGCGCACAGGCGCGCCATCTCTTCCGTGGTGCGCAGCTCGAGCGCCTGGGGGCTGGCGTAGCAGGACACCCGCCGCAGGGCCGGGAAGCGCTCGCGCAGGGCCGCCAGCACCCCCGAGAGCAGCGCCGGTTTGGCCACCAGCGCATCGCCGTCCGCCAGGAAGACCTTGGAGACCGCGCCGCCGAGCTGGGCGCGCACCCCGTCCATCTCGGCCACGAGCTCCTCCAAGGGCCGCACCCGGAAGCGCTTGTGCCGGTACATGCCGCAGAAGGTGCAGCGGTTGTAGCTGCAACCGAGCGTGACCTGCAGGATCAGGCTGTCGGCCTCGGAGGGCGGGCGGTAGAGCGGTTCGGCGTAGCGCAGCATCGGGCGGGTGTCGTCCGGCACAGGATCGCGGTTCTGGCCGGCCATGGCGAGCCCCCGGCCGTGTTCAACCGTGGGGCGGGGCGACGGCCGAGGGCCAGACCGCCGGGCGAAGGCGGGCCCGCGGCGGCGCCCGCGACCGCGATCGGCGCGCGCGGCCGGGGCTTGGCTGGCTGCCCGTGCGTCGGGTGCCCGGGAGGGCGCGACGGGCGCTCGGCGGCCAGGCGCCAAGAGCCCGGGCCAGGGCCGCCGGACTTCGCAGCCGGTCGCAGAGGCCGCTCTACCCATGCGGCCAGCGCACGCCCAGGTGCCTTCGCTCGCCCGGCTCCCAGCCTGTGCCCTGGTCCCACCCTGCGGCTTGGGCGCCGAAGCCCGGGCCCAGTTCCTGGGGCCCGTTGGTGCCGCGCCCTGCCAAGGCCGAAGATGCGGCCATGCTGCCGCCGCCCCCGCCGTTCCGGCCCCTGCCCCTGCTGGGCGGGCCCAGGGCCCAGACCCTGCTGGGGGCCCTGCCGCGCCCGGGTCTGAGCGGCTTTGCGCACCGGGCTTTCGAGCGGCGCTTCCGACTGCCGGACGGCGGGCGGCTGATCGCCCGGGAGCACCGCCGAGGCGGACGCCCGCTGGTGGTGATCCTGCACGGGCTGACCGGGGATTCGGAAGCCGGTTATGCCCTGGGGCTGGCGCGGGCCCTGTTCGACGCCGGATTCGACGCCCTGCGCCTCAACGCCCGCGGGGCCCTGGGCAGCGAGGCGGAGAGCGGCGGGCTGCACCACGCGGCCCGCAGCGACGACCTGCTCGAAGTCCTGCGCCAGCTCGAGGGCGAGGCCCCGGCGCTCTACGTCGCCGGCTTCTCCCTGGGAGGCTCGATCGCCCTGCGGATGATCTCACAGGCCGCGGAGCGCCTGCCGGGCCGCCTGGGGGGCCTTTTCGCCGTCTCCCCGCCGCTCGATCTGGCCGCCTGCGCCGAGCGCCTGCGGCACGGCGGCTTCAACCGGATCCTGACCGGCCGCTTCCTGCGGGCCTTCGCGCGGAGCCTCGGGCGCCAGCCCAACCTGCCGGCCCTGGGCATCCGGCCGGCGGAGGTCGCGCGCCTCGGCAGCGTGCTCGAGTTCGACCGCCGGGTGACCGCGCCGGCCAACGGCTACCCCTCGGTGGAGGCCTACTACCGCGATGCCTCGCCCCTGACCCACATCGCCGGGGCGCGCCTGCCGGGCCTGATCCTGCACGCCCTGGACGACCCCCTGGTCGACCCCGCGGGCCTCGAGGACCCACGCCTGCTCGCCAGGGCCAACCTGGTGATCGAAGCCCTGCCGCGGGGGGGCCACGTGGGTTTCGTGGCCGCCGGCCGGATCCGCGCCCGCCGGCGCTACGCCGAAACCCGGGCCCTGGCCTGGTTCAAGGCCTTGGAAGCCCGGCGCCCCGGGTGAATTGGGCCCCGGCCCCCTGGCGAGCACCCCTGCCCGGATCTAGAACGGTTCACGGCCCGGGTCCTTTCCGGCCGCCTCCCCCGATCGTTTCCGCCCCCCGCGCCATGAGCACCCTGACCGACAGCGTCTACGACCAGCTCCGCCAGGTCTTCGACCCGGAGATCCCCGTCAACATCGTCGACCTGGGCCTGATCTACGACGTCGCCGTCGACGGCACCAACTGCAAGGTGACGATGACCCTGACCTCCCAGTCCTGCCCGGAGGCCAAGACCCTGCCGGACATGGTCAAGCGCCGCGCCAACTCGGTGAAGGGCATCGACAGCACCGACGTCGAAGTCGTCTGGACCCCCGCCTGGGGCCCCCAGATGATCAGCCCGGAAGGCCGCAAGGCCCTCGGCATCGACGGCCAGGAAGAAGAAGGCTGACAGGCTGAGGAAAAATGGTCTCGGGCTGCGCCCGAGCAGTCAGACCAGCCTGTCCGCATGCCTCTGGGCCGCCATCCTGCGGCCGCAGAGGCTGGGATCGTCGCTGCGCGCCGATTTTTTCCCAGCCTCTGAGCAGCGGCTCCACGACCGGCGGGTCCCGCCCGGCGCCGCGCCGGGCAGACCAACCGGCGCTCGCCCAGCGGACCTGTACGCCCGCCGGCGGGCCCGATGCCAGGCCCGAAGCGGGCGGTCGAGCGGTTCGGCGGCTCGGTCGCAGCGAGGGCTGCCTCGGCACCCGATGGACAGGGCCCGAGACGACGCCGCGCTGAACTCCCCGCCGGCTGAGCCCCCCGGCGCGCCGAGCCTCACGCCGCGCTGAGACGGGGGTTCCCGCGGCCCGCGACAGGCGCAGTTTCCTGCGGGACAGCGAGCCGTCCGGGGCGATCCCCGCGCCTCTGGACGCTCGCGGCCCCGCTGGCGCCGATCACTGGATCACATCCAGGTCGGTGACGTCCTTGGGCGGCGGGGCCTTCGGGTTGGTCTTGAGCTCGATACGCCAAGCCTTGAGACGCGCCTTGGCGGCTTCGGCCTCGGCTTCGGGGATCATGCCCTTGCGCTGGTAGAAGATCGACAGGCTGGTGTGCGCGAAGGGGTCGTTCTTGTCGAGCTCGACGATGCGATTGCCGATCTCGATGGCGCGGTCGAGGTCCCCGGCGTGCATCAGGGCCACCGACAGGGAATGCAGGACCTCGAGGCGATCGGGGTCGAAGGCCAGGGCCGAGCGATAGGCCTCGATCGCGTCCTGGTGCTGCTTCTTGCGGAACAGGTCCATGCCCCGCTTCCATTCGGATTTCCAGTCGCTCATCGGGCCCTCTCGGTGGTCAAGGTCGGTCTCGGAATAGCGGCGGGCCGGGCCGGAGGTGTGTCCGGCGCCGACCCGCGGGAGTTGCCTGCCGGCGCGCGGGCCAAACGCCCAGCGCGCTGACCGGGATTCACATCGCCGGCTCGATGCCCAGCTTGCCGAAGCCCTTCTCTTCGAAGTTCTTGTGGAACTGGGCGCGCAGGTTCTCGGCGGACTTGTCGTAGGCGGCCTTGTCGGCCCAGGTGTTGCGCGGGTTCAAGACCTCCGCGGGCACGCCCGGGCAGGACTGCGGCACCTTCAGGTTGAACTGCGGGTGCAGCTCGTGCTTCACCTTGCCGGCATCCAGGTCGCCGCGCAGGGCGGCGTCCAGCATGGCGCGCGTGTACTTGAGCGACATGCGCTTGCCGACGCCGGCGGGACCGCCGCTCCAGCCCGTGTTGAGCAGGATGCAGCGGGTCTTGTGCTGGCGCATCTTGTCGGCCAGGCGCTGAGCGTAGACCGCGGCCGGGCGCGACATGAACGGACCGCCGTAGCAGGCCGAGAAGGTCGCCTTGGGCTCGGTCACGCCGACCTCGGTGCCCGCCAGGCGCGCCGTGAAGCCCGAGACGAAGTGGTACATCACGTCCTTGGGCTCGAGCACGGCCACCGGCGGCAGCACCCCGTAGGCGTCGGCCGTCAGCAACACGATCGTGTTGGGGTGGCCGGCCTTCGAGCCCGGCATCACGTTCGGGTTGGCCTCCAGCGGGTACGAGAAGCGCGTGTTCTCGGTGATCGAGCGGTCGGTCAGGTCGAACTCCTGGGGATCGGTGTCCTGGATGCGCTTCCCTTTCAGCATGGGCACGTTCTCGATGATCGTGCCGGGCTTGGAGAGCGCCGCGGCGATCACCGGCTCGGCCTGCTTGTCCAGGTCGATCAGCTTGGCGTAGCAGCCGTCCTCGAGGTTCGAGACGCCGGCCACGGTCCAGGCGTGCTCGTCATCGCCGATCAGCTTGCGGTTGGCATCGGCGGAGAGGGTCGTCTTGCCCGTGCCCGAAAGCCCGAACAGGATCGCCACGTCGCCGGCCATGCCCACGTTGGCGGAGCAGTGCATCGACATCTCGCCCAGCTCGGGCAGGATGTAGTTCATCACCGAGAACATGGTCTTCTTGACCACGCCGCAATAGTCGGCGCGTCCGGCGACCAGGGCGATGCGCTTCTCGAAGTCGACGATCACACAGCGGGTGCCCTTGGTGCCGTCGCGCTCGGGCACGCAATGGAAGGACGGCACGTTGAGCATCGTCCAGCGCTTTTGGTCCTCGTCCTTCACCCCCGGCACCGACTTGGGGAACATGTTGTGGCAGAACAGCGAGTGCGTCGCGTACTCGCTGACCAGCCGGTAGGGACGGGCGTAGGACGGGTCGACCCCGCAATACACGTCCTTGACGTACAGGGTGCCCTTCTTGGCGTTGAGGTGCTCGACCACGCGCGCCAGCAGGGCGTCGAACTTGGCCGGGTCGAACTTCTGGAAGTCGGCCTTCCACCAGACGCTGGCCTCGACGCTGGGGCGGGCCACGCCGTAGGTGTCCTGGACCGGGCGCCCGGTGCAGGTCGGATCGGAGTAGTACACCAGCGGGCCCTTGACCCCGAGCTTGGTCGGGTAGGCCTTTTGGTCGGTCTCGGGCCCCCCCTCGCGGATGCGGCCCCGGTCGTTGGCGATGGCCTCGTGGAACAGGGCTTCCTTCGAGAGGTTGGCCTTGTAGGTGACGTGGCGCAGGCCGAACAGCGCCTGGAGTTGGGCGGAGAGGTCCATGGAACGTGGACGGGGGGGCGCCGTCGCGCGGCGCGGCAGGGTTGGTTGCTCGAGGCCCGCAGACGGGACCGCGGGGGCCTCCCAGGGGGGGACGGCGCCGCTTTGTGAGGGGGGGAGGGTACTGCCCGGCGCGGAGGCCGGCAAGCGCAGCGGCCGGCCCCCGGCCGGGAAGGCCCGGGAGGCCGCCGAGTGGCTGCTCAAGTCCCCGGCGAACCTGGACGATGAGTCCTCGCACCGGGCGATCGCCCGGCGGGCCGTTCCGGCTCCCCTTGTGCATAGCGGCCTTTTCCGCTACACGTAGGGACGGACGAAACATCCCGAAGTCACCTGCGATCGCCGCCCGGGTCCTTTCCCGAGCGCCTTCAGGGTGCGGCACCCCCTCGGAGGGTGCCGCCCGAGCTTTGTAGCGGGGGCCGATGCCCCCACCCCGCAGCCAAGGGCTGCACCGGGCGCGGCAGCGAACTGCCGCGACCCACGGAACGGGCGAGCCGCAGCCAAACGGCGGCCGACCGATCCAACCCGAGCGCGGGCCCGACCCGCGAAACCAGGCGGTCAAGCCGCCATCCCCAAGGCCTACGGCGCCCCAGACAGAGGCGACGGAGCCCACAACCCGACGGGTCGCGCCTCCTCCGAGGACGGCGGCCCCCCAGGACCCCGGTCCTTCCTGCTCCACCGGCCCGACCAGGGCCGAGCTCGGTGCGCGCCCGATGGCTGGCGCCCCGGACGAGCGGAAGCGCCAGCGGGTCCCCACCGTGCGCAAGGAGGCGCACGGCCATGCAACACGACAAGATTCCCGGCCCCCGCAGCGGCGGCCACTCGACCCAACGGGTCGCTTCCCTCTCGGGCCGGTGCCCGATCCACGGCCACTCGCTGGTCAACATCCACAAGGTCCGCGAAGGCGAGCGCTTGGTCATCGGGCAAACCTGCCCCGAGCCCCACTGCCAGCACTTCCTGATGGTGCCCCGGCCCAACCAGCCGGAGCCCGCTCGGAACGCCGGTTGAGCGATTGACGGCCCGATAAACGGTCGGCTCGGGCTGCGCCCGAGCCATCAGACCAGCCTGTCAGCATGCCTTTGGGCCGCCACCGGCGGCCGCAGAGGCGCGCTCCAATCGACCGCGCCGCTTCGTTCTCGCGAAGGCGCGGCAGGGCCTCGGCCGCTCGGATTGCCGGGGGCCGAGGCCTGGTCATGGACAGCGGCCGTTTCCGCGACGCCCGCTCGCCCGCTGTTCAGGCTTGGCAACGGCTGCGCCCGACCCGGTCCCCGGCCACCAGCCAGGCGGCTGCCGGCCGGGCCGGCGGGCGGGTGCCCCTCAGGTCGATCGGAAGCGGGCGCGGTACCACTCGAAGGTGCGCGCCAGGCCGTCCGCGAAACCGACCTCCGGGCGATAGCCGAGTTCGCGCTGAATGCGCTCCAGGGACGCGAAACTGTGGCGCACGTCGCCGGCGCGGCTCGGCGCGTAGGTCGGCTGGCGCCCGACGCCCGCCAGGCGCGCCAGCTCGCGATAGAGCTGGTTGACGCTGGTGCGCTCGCCGGCGCCCACGTTGTAGACCCGGCCGCTCTGGATCCGCCCGTCCAGGGCCGCCTGCATGGCCAGCAGATTGGCGCGCACGGCGTTGGCGACGAAGGTGAAGTCGCGGGTCTGCTCGCCGTCGCCGTGGATTTCGATCGGCTGGCCCGCGAGCAGCCGGCGCGCGAAGATCGCGATCACGCCGGTGTAGGGGCTGTCGTCGAGCTGGCGCGGTCCGAAGATGTTGAAGTAGCGCAGCGAGACGGTGCGCAGGCCGTGCAGCTGGCCGTAGACCGCCAGCAGTTGCTCGCCGACCAGCTTGCCGATCGCGTAGGGGGACAGGGGCTCGGGGGGCAGGTCCTCGTGTTTGGGCAGAGTCGGGTTGTTGCCGTAGGCCGCCGAGGAAGCGGCGAAGACCAGGCCCTGGACCCCCGCGCGGCGCGCGCCTTCGAGCAGGCGCAGGGTGCCCATGGCGTTGACCTCGAGGGAGCGCTCCGGCGCCTCCACGGAGAGCGGCACGGAGACCTGCGCCGCTTCGTGGAAGATGCCCTGCACGCCCGGCAGCGCGCGCTCGAGGGCCGCCCGATCGGACAGATCGCCTTCGACCAGCTCCAGGGGCGATCCGGAGCCGGGGCGGCCGATCCCGAAGGGCTCCAGGTTGGCCCGCCGGCCCGTGGACAGGTCGTCGAGCACGCGCACGCGATCGCCGCGTCCGAGCAGCGCCTCCACCAGGTGCGATCCGATGAAACCGGCGCCGCCGGTGACGAGGTACAGGGTCATGGGGCGGCTCGGGGTCGCTCAGAGGCTCTGAAAAAAAAGGGGGCGCACAGCGCCGATCCAGCCTCTGGGCCGCCGGATGGCGGCCCAGAGGCCTCCGACGGGCGGGTGCCAGGGCTCCGGCGCCGCCCGCGTCGATTTTCTCTCGGCCTGTCGGGGGGCGGGAGTCTATCGGCGCCCCGTCAAGGGCGCCCGAAGGCCGGGGACCCGCAGGCTCCGCCCGACCACGCCCACGCCCGCCCCAGTGGACCTCTGCGCCCTGGCCCGAGCTGGCCTGTGGACCCGATCGGCGCGGGCCCCGGCGGGCCCTCCGGACCTCCGGCCGGGCGGCGGAGCGGCGCGAAGCAGCCCCGAAACGCCGCGCGCTCGCCACCCCCCCCAGGGTGGCGA
>JBIKLM010000259.1:0-6156 GCA_044359835.1 Planctomycetota bacterium | reverse complement strand
TGAGCTGGTGCTCGGGCAGTGAACGCCGCGGCGCCCCCGGCAGGGCAGCGCCCGTGCAGGGGCCCCGCGGGCAGGCTCCGAGGCGAGGCTCCCGGCTGGGCCCGAGGGAGACTTCGCTGGGCCCGGGCGGTCGGCCGCCGGTCCGGGAGCGCCGCCGTCCGGTTCGGTTGGTGACGAGACTTGACGAAGAATCTTCGGTGAGGTCCAGGCTCGGCCGCTAGGCTCAAGCTCATGGCCGACCCCGCGCCCCTCGACGCCATCGATCGGCGGCTGTTGTTGCTGCTACAGGAGGACGGTCGCCGCTCCAACAAGGAACTGGCCGGCCTGGTCGGGCTGGCGCCCTCTTCGTGCCATGCGCGCCTCGAGCGCCTGTTCCGCGAGGGTCACCTGTGCGGCGTGCACGCCGAGGTGCGCGCCCGCTCCCTGGGCGTCGGGCTCGAAACCCTGGTGCAGGTGCGGCTGGCGGACCACGGCGAGAAGCACGGGCGCCCGGTGATCGAATTCCTGCGCGGCTTGCCGGAGGTGCTCGACCTCTATCTGGTGGCCGGGCAGGTCGACCTGGTGGTGCATGTCGCAGTGCGCGATACGGACCATCTGCGCGCCGTGGTCTTCGACCGCATCGGGGCGCGGCCCGAGGTGGCCGACGTCAACACCGCGCTGATCTACGAGCACCACCGCGCCGCGGGGTATCCCGACCTGCTCGGGGCCCAGCTGCCGAGCGGGCGCAGCGATTCGTCGGCGGCTCCGGTCGACCGCGGGGCCGGCCCGGCCAAGGCCGCGGCGCGCGCTGCGGCCCGTCCGGCGCTCGGACGCGGGCGGCGTTCGGGCGGTACCGGGGATGGCGCTGCGCGGGCCGCCCGCAGCCAACGACGCTCCAGCCCATGAGCCGCAGCGGTCGCCATCTCGAGCTCCATCGCGCCCATCGCATCGGTTGGCTGCGGGCGGCGGTGCTGGGCGCCAACGATGGCATCGTCTCGACCGCCAGCTTGTTGGTGGGCGTGGCGGCGGCCCAGGCCGAGCGCGGTGAGATCCTGCTGGCGGGCGTGGCGGGGCTGGTCGCGGGCGCCATGTCGATGGCCGCTGGCGAATACGTTTCGGTCAGTTCCCAGGCGGACACGGAGGCGGCCGATCTGGCGCGCGAGCGCCACGAGCTGGCCACGGACGCGGACAAGGAGCTCTCGGAGCTGGCCGGCTTTTTCGTCGATCGCGGGCTCGATGCGGACCTGGCCACGGAGGTCGCACGCCAGCTCAGCGCCAAGGACGCCCTCGGCGCCCATGCCCGCGAAGAGCTTGGGATCCTCGAGCAGCTGCACGCGCGCCCCGTGCAGGCGGCCCTGGCCTCGGCGGGCACCTTCGTGGTCGGTGCCGCCCTGCCCCTGGCGCTGGTGCTGCTCCTGCCGCCGGCGCGCCTCGTGCTCGGCGTGTCCCTGGGCTCGCTGTGCTTCCTGGCCGCTTTGGGCGCCCTGGCGGGCCAAGCGGGCGGCGCCTCGCGCTGGCGCTCCGCGCTGCGCGTCACCTTCTGGGGCGCCCTGGCCATGGCGCTGACCGCGGCTGTGGGGCGTCTGTCCGGCACGCTGGTCTGACGGCCGGCCGGTTGCGCGAGCCGCGTTCGAAGGGTCGAGGCTTCTCCTGGTCCGGTGCTCCGCGCTGCACGGTTCGCGCGCGTCGTGCGGCCGCCCTGTCCTGTTGCGCGGGCGCGCTCCGAGCGCCTGCGGCCCATCGAGCGTCGCGTGAGGAGGGGCACCCGGGAGCGAATGCGGCGGATCGTCGCAGCGCCGGAGATTTTGAAGAGAATCGGGCTCGGACAAGCCGGGATCCAAGACAAGGACCGCGCCGCGGGTGCGATCGTGACGGCACTGTCACGGGACCGCGAGCGGGTCGCTGCATAGGGTTCATGTTGCCGCGCGGATCCCGCCCGGCAGGGATCCTCGGATCCTTCGCTCCCTCCCTTTCAACCCGTTGGCTGGAGTCCCATGAAGCAGTTCTCGTCCTGGTTCCTGTGTGGTTCGGCAAAGGTTGTTCAGAGCGGCAGCCGAGCGGCGGCTCCCCGCACCCCGCGCGCCCTCGTTGCCGCGCGTTCGCTGCGCTTGTCTGCGGCCCTGCTGCTGAGCGCCGCGCTGCTGCCTCCTGCGGCGGAGGCCCAGAGCATCGCCTACGACGGCTTCAATTCGGGTCCCGCCGCGGATCTGGCCGGCAGCAGCGCCGGGAGCGGCTGGACCAGCGCCTGGTCCCCCGCGTCCAGCGACGTGACCCAGATCGGCGGCGCGGGTCTCCAGTACCCGGGGCTGGCCACCCGCGCTGGCGGCGCGATCACGCCTCCGGCCGGCGGGATCTGGCCGTCTTCGATCTACCAGCGCGCGTTCGCGCTGCCGCCCGGCTCGGGCAGCTACTACGTCTCCTTCCTGCTGCGCGACGATGCGGCCGTGGGCAGCTGGGCCGGCTTGTCCTTCGGCGCCTACCCCTACAAGGTGACCGTGGGTTCGCCCCTCGGCTACTACACCTTCGGCCTGCAGACCAGCGAGGGTCTGGGCAGCGTCTCGAATCAACCTCTGGTCACGGGCCAGACCACGCTGGTGGTGGTCAAGATCAGCAAGAACGCCGGTGCTGGCATCAACTACCGCCTGTACCTCGATCCCACGATCGGGGCTCCCGAGCCGAGCTTCCCGGCCTGCACCCTGAACCTGCCGCCGGTGCAGAGCCTGCCGAGCGCGCTTTCGATCGACAACGGCACCGGCTTCACCACCGACGAGATCCGCGTCGGCTCGACCTGGGCTTCCGTCCTGCCGCTGGCGCCCTCCAACTGGACCGATCTCGGCTTCGCCAAGCCCGGAATCAGCGGTGCGCCGAAACTGACCGGCAGCGGCGCGCTGGCCGCCGGCAACAGCGTGACCCTGGCGCTCAGCAACGCCCGCCCCGGGTCGAGCGCCTGGCTGGTGATCGGCGACCAGGTGCTGAACCTGCCCTTCCTGGGCGGCATCCTCGTGCCTGAGGCGGATGCCCTGGTGAGCCAGGTGACCGACGGCAGCGGGGCGGCCTCCCTGTCGCACGTCTGGCCGAGCGGATTCCCCGCCGGGATCACCCTGGCATTCCAGACCTGGATCCTCGATCCGGCTGCGAGCGGCGGTGTCTCGGCCAGCAACGGCCTGTCCTCGATCAGCCAGTGAGGGCGGCCTGAAGGAAATGATCGACCCGGGCCGCGCCCGAGCCTGGAAACCTGGCTGTGCGCGGAAGGTCGATTGCGGCTCGGGTCCGGCCCGGGCCGCTTTCGGCTGCGGAGGCTGGGCTTGGATCGGTGCTCCGCGCCGATTTTTTCCCAGCCTCTGACAGCTCCGGCCCAGCCCAGGTCGATTCTTTCTCAGCCTGGCATTGGTCCGGTCAGCGGCCGTCCGATGCCAGCCAGTTGCGCAGGGCATCGGCCACGGCTTGGTTGCCGAGGCGGGAGTAGTGGGAGCCGGACAGCAGGGCTGGGGAGCCGTGGAGGTCGCGCGCCGCCAGCAGGGCTGGGGTCAAATCGAGCAGCGCCACACCGCGGCGCTCTAGCTCGGCCACGAAGGGGGCCCAGAACTGGGTCCCCTGGATCGGCGCTTCCAGCTCTTCGCGGCGCGGGAACAAAAGCACCAAACTGCGCTCGGCGCCAAGGGCCCGGGCGCGCGGGCCGAAGGCTTCCAGCAGGGCCAGGGACAGGGCGGCGGGCTCGGCCTCCAGGTCGCGGTAGAGGCGCGGCACCTCGCGGCGCCGGTAGGCCCACCAGCCCCAGCCGAGCCGCGCCAGGGAGCTGAAGCGCAGCCAGCGGGGCTCGCATTCGGCGGACCAGTATTCGTGCTCGTGCAGGTCGGCGATCACGCTCCCCTCGGCCACCGCGGCGATCAGGTCGGCCCGCGAGCGGTAGGGCAGGGGCACCAGCTCCAGCCCCGCAGGTGCGATCAAGAAGCGCGGTTTGGCGATGCAGGTCGGTGTGCGCGGGTGCCACAGGGGCCGATAACGGTTCACGTTGCGCCCGATGTTTTCCAGCATGAAGCCGAGCACGGCCAGCTGGGCGCCGTGCAATCCCTCGCGCTGCATGCGCAGCAGGGCCTGGTCGGTCCCGTGGCCGCCAACGCCGAAATTGAGCGCCTCGATCCGGTCTTCGCTGGATTCGAGCAGGGCCGGCCAACAATCGCCGTCGCCGACCTCGTCCCCGTGGGTGAAGGACTCGCCGAAACAGGCCAAACGCTGCACACCCGGGGCCGGAGCGGGGCTGTATTCGCGGGTCGAGCGCGCCCCGATCGAGTTGTAGCTGAAGGGGCGCTCCACGGAGAGTCCGGTGCGCGATCCGGCTACGTTGGTCCAGCCCAGCTCCGCATCGAAGCTGCCCATGGAGCCCGCGCGGCGATCGCTGGCCAGGTCGGCCTGCTGCTCGGCCAGCCATTGCTTCTGGCGCGGGTGGTGCATGGCCCCGAAGGGCGGCAGGGCCCGATACCCGAAGGCCCCGTCGCGGATTTTGAAGGCGCTGAGGGCCAGATCGAGAAGCAGGGTCGCCAGGACCAGGGCGATCCAAAGCCTGCGGGGCGTGCGTCGCATCGGCTTGCACAGGCTAACGGCAGGGTCCGGCTAGCTTCGGATCCACGCGCGGATACGGTGCCCTTGGGCGGCGTCCAGCGTGTTGGGCCAGCCCGTGGGGCCCTGGGAGTCCGCCGCCCGGGTCGCGCTCAGGCGGCCCGGCCCGGCGGATCGAGCGGGCCGCCCCGGCGGCAAGGGTTGCCCGGAAGGGCGTGGGCACGGGCTTGGGCTCGGCGGCGTCGCGGACCGTCGCCGGGCCGGCCCGCAGGCGGCTCCCGCTTGTTGCCCGCAGGCTTGCCGACACTCCGCCACCAAGTCGTGGGAGCGCCTCCACAGCGAGCCTTCGTGCGCTCTTCGAGAAGGCGATCCCCCTGGCAAAGCGCAGCGCCCTCGGGAGAGGCGCGGCCGCCGACTTCGCCCTGTCCGGCGGGGTCGGCTGGGCGGGCGCTTGACCGATCCCTGATTCGGGCCGGCGCTGGACGCGATCGACCTCCGCTCGGCCTTGGATCAGGGCGAACGGTGGGGCATCCTTTCCGGCCATGCGCCGAAGCGTGCTGGCCTTGGTCGCCCTGATCGGCGGCGTTTTCGTGCAGTCCCTCGGGGCCAGGCCCCGCGGGCAGGACTTCGATGAAGATCTGGTGGCTTGGGCGGCCTGGGTCGCTCAGGGGGACCTGACCTTTCTCGATCCCGACTGGACCGAGGCCCGCTTTTGGTTCGACGGTCAGCTGCGCTGGCGCGAGGACCTCGAGACCCACGACCTGAGCCTGCTGAGACCCGGCCTGGGCTACGCCCTGACGCCGCAATGGAGCGCCCACGTCGGCTATGCCTGGATCCAGACCTATCCCGACAGCGGTGTGCGGCTCGAGCACCGGCCCTGGGAACAGCTGCAGTGGCGCGACCGGATCGGCGAATGGACGGCGATCTCACGCTCGCGGCTCGAGCAGCGCTTTTTCGAGGGAGAAGATGACGTGGGCAACCGATTCCGGCAGATGTTCCGGGGCACCCGGCCCCTCTACGGGCCCGCCTCTCCGTACCTGGCCGTCTCCGACGAGCTGTTCTTCGACCTCGACGACACCTCCTGGGGCCAGCGCAGCGGGCTGCGGCAGAACCGGGCTTTCGCCGGCCTCGGTGTGTTCCTGGACGAGCAACGCCAGGTCGCCTTGGAGGTCGGGTATCTCAACCAGTGGCTCGATCGCAGCGGCACCGACCGCATGAACCACGTGCTCTCGGTGACCCTGTTCACCAACTTCTGACCGAGGGGGGCGGAGCGCCCCCGTGGCGGCCGCGCCCGGGGCCGCGGCCTGGTGCCAGGCCCCGGACGTCGGCGGGGAGCGGCGGCAAACGCGGCCCGGAGCTGGGCTTGCGACTGCCGCGGCGCAGCTCGCAGGACCGCCCAAGCGGCCTGCAGGCCGGCCGCCCGAGGGCCCGGCCCGGGGCATCGCGCAATGGAGCCCCCGGCTCCGCGTAGTGCCCCTTCCCGCTCTGCCCGCCCCGGCTGCGACCCGCCCATGCCCGACAATCCCTTCCACCTCGATCCCGAAGACTACGCGGACCTCCAGCGCGCCCACGGAATCCTCGAAGGCACCAGCCTGGCGATCCGCCTGGTGAACTACCTGG